>DASTEN010000470.1:0-5870 GCA_035709645.1 Sphingomonas sp. | reverse complement strand
GGCCTCGGCGTCGATCACGCGCTTCACTTCGCGCATCGACACCGCCCAGGTGCGGGTGATGCCGGTGATCATCGCATCCGCCTCGCCCAATTGCAGCAGCGCGGAGCCGAAGATGTTGCGGTCCTGATTGATCATCCGCTCGACATCGCGGCGCAGATATCCGCGCCGCTGAAGCCGTGCGTAGAGGAATTCGACCATCTTGGGCACCAGCGGCGAATTGCGGCTGTTGTGGACCTCGTACACGCTCGGATCCTCGACGCCCAGCGCACGCAGGCGATCGTGCACGTCGTCGCGCCCGACCAGCACCGGCGTACCATAGCCCCCTTCGCGGAAGGCGATGGCGGCGCGCAGCACGACTTCCTCTTCGCCCTCGGCGAACAGCACGCGCTTGGGGTTGGCGCGCGCGCCCTCATAGGCGAGCGTCAGGACCGAGGTGGTGGGGTTGAGACGCGCGCGCAGCGAGTGACGATAGGCCTCCATGTCGGCGATCGGCTTGGTGGCGAGCCCGGCGTCCATCGCCGCCTTGGCCACCGCCATCGACACGACTTCCATCAGCCGTGGATCGAACGGCGCGGGGATGATGTATTCGGGGCCGAAGACGTGCCGCACGCCATAGGCCGCGGCGACTTCCTCCGGCACCCGGTCGCGCGCCAGCTCGGCGATCGCCTGGGCCGCGGCGATCTTCATCGAATCGTCGATGCCGGTCGCACGGACGTCGAGCGCGCCGCGGAAGATGAAGGGGAAGCCGAGGACATTGTTGACCTGGTTCGGATAATCCGACCGCCCGGTCGCGATGATGCAATCGGGCCGTGCCGCCTTGGCGAGTTCGGGGCGGATTTCGGGTTCGGGATTGGCCATCGCGAAGATGATCGGCGACGGCGCCATGTCCTTGACCATTTCGGGCTTCAGCGCGCCGGCGGCCGACAGCCCCAGAAAGACATCGGCGCCGACCAGCGCCTCGGTCAACGTGGAGCGGTCGGTCGCGGTGGCGTGCGCCGACTGCCACTGGTTGATGCCGTCACGATCGGGGGTGATCACGCCGGTGCGGTCGCACATCAGGACATGGTCGTTGCGCACGCCCATCGCCTTGATCAGTTCGGTGCAGGCGATCGCCGCCGCGCCCGCGCCATTCACGACGACTCGGATGTCCTCCAGCCGGCGATTCGTCAGCAGGCAGGCGTTGATCAGCCCCGCCGCGACGATGATCGCTGTGCCGTGCTGGTCGTCATGGAACACCGGAATGTTCATCCGTTCGCGCAGCGTCTGCTCGATGATGAAGCATTCCGGCGCCTTGATGTCCTCCAGGTTGATCCCGCCGAAGCTCGGCTCCATCAGTTCGACCGCATCGATGATCCGGTCGACGTCCTCGGACTTCAATTCGATGTCGATCGCATCGACGTCTGCGAACCGCTTGAAGAGCACCGCCTTGCCCTCCATCACCGGCTTGGAGGCGAGCGCGCCGAGATTGCCCATGCCCAGGATCGCGGTGCCGTTGGAGATGACGGCCACCAGATTGCCCTTGGCGGTATAGTCGTACGCGGTCGCGGGATCGTCGGCGATCGCCTGCACCGGCACCGCGACACCGGGCGAATAGGCGAGGCTCAGGTCCCGCTGCGTCGTCAGCGGCTTCGACGCGACGATCTCGATCTTGCCGGGGCGTCCCTCGGAATGGAACCGCAGCGCCTCGCGCTCGGAATATTGGACGCTGGTTTCGGCTTCGTCGGACATGCGGTTCCTCTCCTGGCTCGAACCCGTCTTAGGGTGCGGGGCGCGATAAGGAAACCGGGGTTGCCGTAAGGGGAACGCAGGGATCGGGATGCCGCCGCCGCGGCGGGTGGGCGGAAATCCGCACAGCCGCGCGATCTAGTCAGTGGGCATAGCGACGGTTATATCCGTCGCCATGAAGCACGAGCCTGCCATTGCGCGTGGACCAGATAGCGACGCCGCCGAGATCGCCAAAGCGAAAGCGGACCTCGCAGCCGGGATCGGCGTGAGCCACGCCGTCGTGTCGCGCTGGTTGAAGACGTGGGGTACGGATGATCGCCGCCCCTTTCGGGAATGGCTCGCCACGCAGGATGGCTGATGTCATCTGGCGCATTCCGGCGCTCGACGATCTGGACGAAGCGATCACCTATATCGAACATCACGACCGGGCAGCAGCGGATCGATATCGCGCCCGACTGATCGCGGCGGGCGAGGCCTTGCGGGATTTCCCCAGCCGCGGCCGGCGCGCGACGGTACCGAGCCAGCGCGAGGTCACGACCGTGCCGCCCTATGTGATCACCTACGAAGTTGAGGGCGACACCGTCTTTATCCTCTCCATCCGCCACGGCCGCCGCCGTCCGCTTGCAGACTGATCCTATATGACCGCCGCCCCTACCCCGATGATGGCGCAGTATCTGACGCTGAAGGCAGAGGCCGAGGATTGCCTGCTATTCTACCGCATGGGCGATTTCTTCGAGCTGTTCTTCGACGATGCGAAGATCGCCAGCGGTGTGCTCGACATCGCGCTGACCGCGCGGGGCGAGCATGGCGGACAGCCGATCCCGATGTGCGGCGTGCCCGTCCATGCCGCGACTGCGTATCTGCAACGGCTGATCAAGGCCGGCCACCGCGTCGCGATCGCCGAGCAGACCGAGACGCCCGAGCAAGCCAAGAAGGCGCGCGGATCGAAAGCCTTGGTCGGCCGTGCGATCGTGCGCGTCGTCACCGCCGGCACGCTGACCGAGGAGGCGCTGCTCGATTCGCGCGCCGCCAACTGGTGCGCGGCCGTGGGCGAGGCGGGCGGCGGCGTCGCCATCGCAGCGGCCGATATCTCGACCGGCGACGTCGTGGTGATCGAGAGCGACCGCGCGGCCCTGTCGGCGGACCTGGCGCGGCTGGGCGCCGCCGAAGTGATCGCCGCCGAAGGATCGGACGCCCCGGCGACCGGCCACCGGCCCCGCCACGATTTCGACAGCGCGCGTGGCGAGGAGCGGCTGAAGGCCCTCCACGGCGTCGCGACACTCGATGGTTTCGGCACGATCGGCCGCGCCGGTCTGGCGGCGGCAGGTGGGCTGATCGCGTATCTCGACCACACTGCGAAGGGGGCCCTGCCCTTTCTGCGCCCACCGCGCGTCGTGCAGTCGACCGCGACGATGGCGATCGACGCCGCGACGCGCGAGAGCCTGGAGATCTGCCAGGCGCAAGGCGGCGCACGCACGGGATCGCTGCTCGATGCGGTCGACCGTACGGTGACCGGTGCCGGCGCACGCTTGCTGGGGCAGGATCTTGCCGCGCCGCTGATGGATCGTGCGCAGGTCGAGGCGCGGCTGGCGACGGTCGCGTGGTTCCATGACGAGAGCGGCGCGCGCGATAGGGTGCGCGGCGCCATGCGCGCGCTACCCGATATCGGCCGCGCGCTGGGGCGCATTGCGGCGGGACGGGGCTCGCCGCGCGATCTCGGGCAGTTGCGCGATGGCCTGGACGGGGCGTGGCGGCTGGGGGAGAGCCTCGCCACGCTTCCCGACACGCCCGAGCTGATCCGGCAGCTCGCGCCGTCGCTGCGCGGCCACGGCGCGCTGATCGACCTGTTGCAGCGCGCGCTGGTGCCGAGCCCCCCGGTCGATGCCGCGCAAGGCGGCTATATCGCGGCGGGCTATGACGCCGCGCTCGACGACCTGCGAGATGCGGGCGCGGGCGGGCGGCGCGCGATCGCCGCGCTGGAGGCGCAATATCGTGCGTCGACCGGCACGCCCACGTTGAAGATCCGTCACAACGGCGTGCTCGGCTATCACATCGAAGTGCCGGCCCGCGCGGCCGACCCGCTGATGGCGGAGGGCAGCGGCTTTACCCACCGCCAGACGCTGGCGGGCGTGGTCCGCTTCAACGCGCCCGACCTGCACGAAGTGGCGATCAAGGTCAGCCAGGCCGGCGCCCATGCGCTGGCGGCCGAGGCCGCGCATCTCGAGGAGCTGATAGCCGCCGCGCTCACCGATCGCGAAGCCATCGCCCGCACTGCCGATGCACTCGCGCGGATCGACGTCGCCGCGGGCCTGGCCGAGCGCGCGGCGGAAGGCGGCTGGACACGCCCCGCACTGGTCGACCACCCCTGTTTCGAGGTTGCGGGCGGACGGCACCCGGTCGTCGAAAGCGCCGTCGCGAAATCGGGCGGGCGCTTCGTCGCGAACGACTGCCGCCTGTCGCCGGAGTCGCGGCTGTGGCTGGTCACCGGCCCCAACATGGGCGGCAAATCGACGTTCCTTCGCCAGAACGCGCTGATTGCGGTGCTTGCCCAGGCCGGCAGCTTCGTTCCCGCCAGCAGCGCGACGCTGGGCTTGGTCGATCGCCTGTTCAGCCGCGTCGGCGCATCGGACAACCTGGCGCGCGGGCGGTCCACCTTCATGGTCGAGATGGTGGAAACCGCCGCGATCCTGGCGCAGGCGACGCCGCGCAGCTTCGTCATCCTCGACGAGGTCGGGCGCGGCACGTCGACCTACGACGGCCTCGCCATCGCCTGGGCGGTGGTCGAGGCGATTCACGAGGACAATCGCTGCCGGTGCCTGTTCGCGACGCATTACCACGAACTGACGCGGCTTGCCGAACGCTGTGACGCGCTGACCCTGCACCACGTCCGCGCGCGCGAATGGAAGGGCGATCTGGTGCTGTTGCACGAGGTCGCCGAAGGCCCCGCCGACCGCAGCTATGGCCTGGCCGTCGCGCGCCTGGCCGGCCTGCCGCCGGTGACGATCAAGCGCGCCAAGGCGGTGCTCGACAAGCTGGAGGCGGGTCGGGCCAAGACCGGGGGGATTGCGGCGGGCCTCGACGATCTGCCGCTGTTCGCCGCCGCCGCGCAGGCAGAGGAAGAGACGGTCGACGAACTCCGCGCCGAACTCGATGCCCTGGACATCGACGCGCTGAGCCCACGCGAGGCGCTGGATGCGCTCTACCGGCTGAAGGGACTGATCGCATGACCGAGATCGTCTTCTACCTCGCCCGCGCGACGAACGGTGTCATCGGGGTCGACGGCGACCTGCCGTGGCGAATCCCTGCGGACCTCAGACGCTTCAAAGCGATGACGCTGGGCAAGCCCATGATAATGGGGCGCAAGACGTTCGACAGCTTCCCCAACCCCCTGCCCGGCCGCCGCCATATCGTCCTTACGCGCGATCGGGACTGGTCGGCCGATGGCGCCGAAATCGCCCATACGCCCGATGCCGCACTGGCGCTGGCCGGCGACGTGCCGGAGATCGCGGTGATCGGCGGGGCGGAGGTGTTCGCGCTGTTCCTGTCCCGCGCGACGCGGATCGAGCTGACCGAAGTCCATGCCACGCCCGAAGGCGATGCGGTGGTACCGCCGTTCGACGGCTGGCACGAAGCGGCGCGCGAGGACTGCGACGGGTATAGTTTCGTGACGCTGCTGCGCGGTGCGGGCCAACACACCATTTAATTGCCGGAGACACCATGCCCCGCCTGCTCCCTATCGTCCTGACGTTGGCCTGCGCCGCCGTGCCCGCCCACGCCGCGACGACCTGCTCGATCGGCCCTGCGGGCAGCACCCAGCGCATGCCCGTTGGCGACACCGGCCGCGCGATGACCGTTCACCTGCCTGTCGGCTTCGACTCCGCCAAACGCGCTCCGCTCGTTCTCTTGCTTCACGGCAGCGGTTCGACCGGCGCAGCCATGTTGCGCGACTCGAAGCTCGCGGACGCGGCTGACCGCCACGGTTTCATCGTCGCGGCGCCCGACGCGGGCATTCCCCATGACAAGGGCTTCGTCTGGAACATCCCCGGCGTCCCTACCGTCTCCGGTCGTGTACCCGGACCGGGGGATGTCGACGACGTCGCGTATATGGCGCGCGCGATCGACTGGTTCGTGGCCCACGGCTGCGC
>DASTEN010000469.1:0-7449 GCA_035709645.1 Sphingomonas sp. | reverse complement strand
GGCAGCCTCGGGCTCGACATGATGCTTCGAACCTGTACCATCCAGGTTAATCTAGACTACAGTTCTGAAGCCGACATGGTGAAGAAGTTTCGCGTTGGTCTGGCGTTGCAACCGGTCGCGACGGCACTCTTCGCCAACTCGCCGTTCACCGAAGGCAAACCCAACGGATATCGCAGCTTCCGGAGCCATATCTGGGAGGACACGGACCCCGACCGCACCGGAATGCTGCCCTTCGTGTTCGAAGAGGGCTTCGGCTACGAGCGCTACCTCGACTACGCGCTCGATGTGCCGATGTACTTCGTCTACCGCGACGGAAAATACATCGACGTTGCCGGCCAGAGCTTTCGCGCGTTCCTCGACGGTAAGCTGCCGCAACTTCCCGGCGAGAAGCCGCGCCTCTCGGACTTCGTCGACCATCTCGCGACGATCTTCCCCGACGTGCGCCTCAAGAGCTGTCTCGAGATGCGCGGGGCCGATGGTGGCCGCTGGGGGAGGATCGGCGCGTCCAGCGCGAGCCGGGGGACGGCGTTGCGCAGCGTTTCCCGCTCGTCCATCGACCAGTCCTTGACGAGGTCCCACGCCGCGTCGAGCGCGGTATCGTCGTACAGCAGCCCGACCCACAGCGCCGGCAGCGCGCAGATGCGGTCCCACGGGCCCCCGTCGGCGCCACGCATTTCCAGGAAGGTCTTCAGCCGCACTTCGGGGAAGGCGGTCGACAGATGGTCGTTCCAGTCGTCCATCGTCGGGCGTTCGCCGGGCAGGACGCGAAGCTTGCCGTCGAGGAAATCGCGGAAGCTGAGCCCCGCCGCGTCGATGTACTTGCCGTCGCGGTAGACGAAGTACATCGGCACATCGAGCGCATACTGGGCATAGCGTTCGTAGCCGAAACCGTCCTCGAACACGAACGGCAGCATGCCGGTGCGGTGCGGGTCGGTGTCCGACCAGATGTGGCTGCGAAAGCTGAGGAACCCGTTGGGCCGCCCTTCCGTGAACGGCGAATTGGCGAACAGCGCAGTGCCGAGCGGTTGCAGCGCCAGGCTGACTCGGAACTTCTTCGCCATGTCGGCTTCGGATGCATAGTCCAGGTTCGTCTGGATCGTGCAGGTGCGCAGCATCATGTCGAGTCCGAGCGAGCCCACGCGCGGCATGTGGTTCAGCATGATCCCGTAGCGGCCCTTGGGCATTCGCGGCAGGGCGTCGCGCGTCTTGTCGGGCCACATGCCAAGGCCGAGGAAGCCGATGCCCAGCTTTTCGCCGACCGCCTTCACCTGTTTCAAGTGGCGACCGGTTTCGGCGCAGGTCTGATGCAAATTGTCGAGCGGGGCGCCCGAAAGCTCGAACTGCCCGGCGGGCTCCAGGCTGACCGACCCGTCCGCACCGGTCAGCGCGATCACCTTGCCGCCTTCGTACACCGGCTGCCAGCCGAACTGCTCCAGCTCGGCCAGCAGGTCGCGGATGCCGCCGGGTTCGTCGTAGGACGGGGCGCGGTGATCGTCGATCTTGTAGACGAACTTCTCGTGCTCGGTCCCAATCCGCCACCGTTCCTTCGGCTTTTCACCTCGGGCGAAGCTGGCATAGAGCTGGTCGACCGACTCGATGGTCGGTGCGTTGCTATCCGAAACCGTCTTGGTCGTCATCCCGCGCCCTTACGCCGCGAAATGGGGGTGCGCTAGTCCTGCCATACCACGCTCGATCGTCATCCTTGCGCCGACCATCGTCAGCCCCGCGAAGGCGGGGATCAATAGTCGCCAGAGTTGGTGAGACTCACTTCGGTCAGCCAGAATGTATCCCCGCCTTCGCGGGGATGACGATGAAGGCTGCGCGATGACGGTCGAAGGCTACGGGATGACGGTCGAAGGGGCGTTACCCGCTGTTCCTGAGCGCGGTCGCGATCGCGTTGATCGACAGCAGGATGCCCTCGCCGATCCGCGGGTCGCTCTCGCCGGCGCGATGGCGCTTCAGCAGTTCGATCTGCAGCAGGTTGAGCGGTTCGATGTAGGGCAGCCGCAGCCGGATCGAGGTTTCGAGCCCCGGATGCTTTTCCAGCAGTCGCGTCTGGCGCGTCACGCCGAGCAGGCCGTCATGCGTCGCCTGCCACCCATCCTTGATCCGGCCGAACACGCTGTCGGCCAGTGTCCGGTCCTCGACCAGCGCGGCGTAGCGTGCGGCGATGTCGAGGTCGGATTTCGCCAGCACCTGTTCCAGGTTGCCGAGCGCCGACTGGAACAGCGGCCAGCTTGCCGCCATCTCGCGCAGCAGGCCCTTGTCCGCAAAACCCTCCAGCGCGTGCCCGACGCCGTACCAGCCGGGCAGCATGACGCGCGCCTGCGCCCAGCTGAACACCCACGGGATCGCGCGCAGATCCTCGATCGCGTCCGATTTCTTGCGGCTGGCCGGCCGCGATCCGATCTTCAGGCCCGATATCTCGGCGATCGGTGTCGCCTGGCGGAAATAGGTGCGGAAACCGTCCGTGCCGTAGACCAGGTCGCGATAGGCCCTGAAGGCGGTGTCGCTCAGTTCGTCCATCGCGGCTTCGAACCGCATCTTGTCGGCGGCCGGCACCTCGGCGGGCGCCAGGCTGGCCAGCAGCGTCGCCGACGCCATCGCTTCCAGATTCGTGACGGCGCTCGCCCGCGTGCCGTATTTGGCGGCGATGATCTCGCCCTGTTCGGTCACGCGGATGCGGCCCTGGACGGTGCCGGCGGGCTGGGCCTGGATGGCCTGGAACGACGATCCGCCACCGCGCCCGACGGCGCCGCCGCGGCCGTGGAACAGCTGCATCCTGACGCCCGCTTCCTCGAACACCGGGGCGAGGGCCGACGATCCCTTCGACAATTGCCAGGTCGAGGTCAGGTATCCGCCGTCCTTGTTCGAATCCGAATAGCCGATCATCACTTCCTGCACGCCGCGTGCGCGGGCGATCGCGGCGATTTCGGGCAGGGCGAACCAGGCGCGCATGATGGCGGGTGCGCGTTCCAGGTCGGCGACCGTCTCGAACAGCGGCACCGCCATGATGTGCGCCTGCGGCGTTTCGCCGGGGACGTACAGGCCGGCTTCCTTCAGCAGCAGGTGGACCTCCAGCAGGTCGGATACCGACTGCGCCATCGACACGATGTACTGACGGATGCAGGCGCGACCGTATTTCGCCTGCGCCTCGGCCGCGGCACGGACGATTGCGAGCTCGGAGGCCGTCTCCTCGCTGTAGGTCGCATAGGGGCTGGTCAGCGGACGCGGGCTGGCGAGTTCGTCGCGCAGCAGGGCGACGCGCGCGTCTTCGTCCAGGCTGGCATAATCGTCGCAGACCCCGCCGGCCTTCAGCAATTCGGCGACGACGCGTTCGTGCACCGCGCTGTTCTGGCGCAGGTCGAGCGTCGCGAGGTGGAAGCCGAACGTTTCGACCGCACGGATCAGCCGGCTGAGCTTGCCGCCCGACGACAACGGCCCCTTGTCGTCGCCGGCCAGCCCGTGCGCGATCGCGGCCAGGTCGGCGCGAAAGGCGGCCGGGTCGGGATAGGGTGCGCCCTTCAACGCGCCGGGGCGGGGCGCGGGCTTGCCGGTCAGCGCCAGATGCGTCGCGGCCAGGCGCGCATATATGCCCGACAGGGCGCGACGATAGGGTTCGTCCTCGCGGCTCTTCGCCTCGTCGCCGCTCTGGATGGCCAGCGCCAGCACACCTTCGGCGACGCGGCTGTGTTCGGTCGAGATCGACAGTTGCGCGCCGAGCGCATGGACCTTGTCGAGATAGTGGCCGAGCACCGCTTCGGCCGCGCGCCCCAGGGCCAACCGCAGCGAATCGGCGGTGACGAACGGGTTGCCGTCGCGGTCCCCGCCGATCCACGTTCCCGGGCGCAGGAACGACGGCACCCGTTCGCCCAGTGCCCGGTCCCAGCGGGCGTAGAGTGCGGGAAGCGCCGGCAGGAACACGTCGCGCAGGTAGGATAGGGCGGTCTCCACCTCGTCGGCGACGTACAGCCGCTCGCGGCGCAATACGCGGGTCTGCCAGAGAAGCGCGATCTGGCGCAGGATCGCATCGTCGATCCGGTCGCCGTCCAGCGTTTCGTCGAGCCCGCGATCCTTCAGCGCCATCAGGTCGGCGATGGTGTTGCGGTGGTCGATCATCGACTTGCGACGGACTTCGGTCGGGTGCGCGGTCAGGACGGGTGCGATCAGCGCATCCTCGAGCAGCGCGAGCACCGCGGCGCGATCGACGCCTTCGCGCGCCAGCCGGTCGAGCGCATGGGCGACGTCCGCTCCCTCTTCGGCGGCGACGCCCTGGCGGTCCTCGGCCAGGTTGGCCAGCATCGAGAACAGCATGAAGCCGCGCGTGAAATCGAGCGTTTCGTCGAGCGTCAACCGCTCCAGCCCCGGATCGATCGCATCGGCGCCCGCCACGCCACGGGCGCGGTCGACGCTGGTCGAGCGGATATATTCGATCCGTTTGAACAGCGCCTCGCCGCCATAGGCGCGGATCACGTCGCCCAAAAGTTTGCCGAGAAAGCGGACATCCGCATTATTCGCGATGGGAGGAAGGCTGGCCATGATCCTTTGTTGCGCCGCAGCGTATGCCGCGGTCAACCAGGAAACGTTGACGCAGGGTCAAGCGTTGCTTACGTGTGTTGCATGAATAAGACAGGAGATGATCGATGCGGACCTTGCTGATCCTGGCGCCGGCGCTGTTGCTGGCGGGCTGCGGGTCGAACGACGGCGGGACCGACGATGGTACGCAGATTTCGATCAAGGGCGGCGACGGCAACGGCTTTTCGGCGAACATGGGCAAGGACGGAAAACTGGCGGTCGACCTGCCGGGGTTCAAGGCGAACATCGACCTGCCGAAGGTCCAGCTCGACGCCGGCGATTTCACGCTGAACGGCGTCAAGCTGCCGGAGGGGTCGAAGATCACCAACATGGACGTGTCGGGCAACAACGGCGACGGCGGGGTCAAGGTCAATTTCACCAGCCCCGTCGGCACGACCGCGGTGCGCGACTGGTTCCAGGGGCGGCTGGCGAGCGAAGGGTTTTCGCTGAAGGCGGACGGCAACGACCTGTCGGGCACGACAGAGGACGGCAAGGCGTTTCGCCTGACGACGAAGGACGCGGGGAACGGCCGCAGCGAGAGCGTGATCACGGTAGGGGGGTGATCTTCTGAATTCCTCCCCAGCATGGAGAGGGGGACCGCCGCGCAGCGGTGGTGGAGGGGGCTCTCCGCAAAGGACGCCGCTCGCGGCCCGCCCCCTCCACCAGCCTGTGGCTGGTCCCCCTCCCCGTGCCGGGGAGGATTTCAGATCTCACCCATCCCCCAGCCGCTCGATATCCGCTCCCACGCCCTGCAGCTTTTCCTCCAGCCGCTCATAGCCGCGGTCGAGGTGGTAGACGCGGCTGACCGATGTCTCGCCTTCCGCGGCCAGCCCGGCGATGATCAGGCTCATCGATGCGCGCAGGTCGGTCGCCATCACCGGCGCGCCCGCCAGCCGATCGACGCCGCGGACGACCGCCGAGCGGCCCGATACGGCGATGTCCGCCCCCATCCGCGCCAGTTCGGGCACGTGCATGTAGCGGTTCTCGAAAATCGTCTCGGTCAGCATCGATGCGCCGTCGGCCTTCGTCAGCATCGCCATGAACTGCGCCTGCATGTCGGTGGCGAAGCCCGGGAAGGGCGCGGTCGACAGCGTCAGCGGGCGAAGCTGGTCGGGTGCCGAAATGCCGATCGCCCCCTTCTTCAGTTCGACCACGACCCCTGCGTCGGCGAGGGCGGACAGAGTCGCCGCCATATCGGTCGCATCGGCGCCGACCAGCTCGACCGATCCGCCGGTGATCGCGGCGGCGCAGGCATAGCTGCCCGCCTCGATCCGGTCGGGCATCACGGCATAGGTGGCGCCGTGCAGCCGGTCACGGCCTTCGATCGTCAGCGTTTCGGTGCCGATGCCGTCGATCGACGCACCCATCGCGACCAGCAGGCGGCACAGGTCGACGATTTCGGGTTCGCGCGCGGCGTTTTCCAGCACGCTGGTCCCCCGCGCGGTCGCGGCGGCCATCAGCGCATTCTCGGTCGCGCCGACCGACACGACGGGAAAGCGGAAGCGCCCGCCGGGCAGGCGGCCGGCGCCGTTCACCTTGGGCGCGCGCGCGGTGACGTAGCCCGCCGACATCTCCAGTTCCGCGCCCAACGCCTCCAGCGCCTTCAGATGCAGGTCGATCGGGCGGTTGCCGATGGCGCAGCCGCCGGGCAGCGACACCCGGGCTTCGCCCTGGCGCGCCAGGATCGGCCCGAGCACCAGGATCGACGCACGCATCTTGCGCACGATGTCGTAAGGAGCCTCGGACGAGGTCAGTCGACCGGCGCGGATCGTCATCACCCGCCCGAAATCCTCTGGCCGGGTCCCCTCGATCGCAGTCGATGCGCCGAGCTGGTTGAGCAGGTGGCCGAAGCCATCGACGTCGGCCAGCCGCGGCAGATTCCTGAGCGTCAGTGGCTCGTCGGTCAGCAACGCGCAGGGCATCAGGGTGAGCGCGGAGTTCTTTGCGCCCGAAATGAAGATGCGGCCCTTGAGCGGGTTGCCGCCGCGGATGACGATACGGTCCATAGCGGCGCTTCTATCGTCCCCGGACCGACAGGCAAGCCTGCGCTTTGTTCCCGTCTTGATCGACTTTAATGCATCGAACCACTGGCGCTGCTTTGCATGGCGACCTGGGGAAGGGGACAGATTCAAGTGCCTGCGAGTTGTTTTGCCGAAGTTTTGGCTGCGCGGGTTCGGCTGACGCCAGCGGAGATCGATGCCCTGTCGCGTCTGGAGGAACGGCCGCGCGACGTGCGTCGCGGCGCCGTGCTGCAGCGCGAGAACGAACGCGGGACCGATCTGTACATCGTGCGTCGCGGCATGTTGATGAGCTACGTTCTGCTCGACGACGGCAGCCGCCAGATCCTGCGGTTTCATTTCCGCGGCGACATGATCGGCGTGCCGGGCATGATCTATGCGACCTCGCCCGAAACGATCGCGGCGTTGGCCGACAGCGAAGTCTGTACCTTCGATCGTGCGGCGCTCAGCCGATTGTTCGAGAATCATCCGCGCCTCGCCGCGCTGATCCTGGCATTGAACCAGGTCGAGCGGGTCGCGCTGACCGACCGGCTGGCGGCGCTGGGGCGCACGTCGGCGAAGGCGCGCGTCGCGGCGCTGGTGCTCGACATACGCAACCGCCTGCGTGCCGGCGATCCTAGCGTCGGCGACAGCTATCCGCTCGGGCTGACGCAGGAAGAGATCGGCGACGCGACCGGCCTGACCGCGGTCCATGTCAACCGCATGCTGCGCCAGCTGGAAGAAGACGGGCTGATCGCGCGCGAAGCCGGCCGGCTGACCATCCGCGACGAACGCGCGCTGGCCCGCGCGGCGAATTACGTCGATCGCTACGCCGGGCTGGACCTGAACTGGTTGCCCGCGGGGCGGTAGGCAGTTT
>DASTEN010000468.1:0-3565 GCA_035709645.1 Sphingomonas sp. | reverse complement strand
GGAGGATGGCGTCCATGTCCGCGCGTGTACGGCTTCCGCATCGACAGGTCACGCGACTATGATGTTCCGATGGCCTTCACCGACATCGCTACGCCTTCCATTCCGACGCGATTTCCGTGGCCGACAGCCTTTCCCGATGTCGTCATCCATACGACCGTGTCCAAGCGCGACCTGCACTCTGCCTAAGTGGCTGCAAATCGGATGATGCGGATACAGCGTTCGATCTGGCGCGCGATCTGATCGATGTCGATCGGATCGGAGACATACGACGATGGATCATGCCGGTACGAGGCTTTTGCCGGTCGTCGCCGACGAACTGACAGGGTTCAATGCGCTGCCAGACGCAATGGCACAAATCCCAAGCTACTATCTCGAGTTACCGGTCATTTCGGGCGACATCGTCCAGACAAACAAGGTCGGCCACACCCGCGCACCGGCGTTTCAACGTATCGTCACGCCGGCCGAGTTCTATGGCTCTGTGACGACCGATGCCTTTACATCTTGATCGACGATCATGTCGGATTGGGCGGAACATTGGCAAAATTGCGTGGTCACGTGGAGCCTGGCGGCGGTAGGGTGACCGGCATAGCCACGCTGACCGAAAGTCGCGATGCCCGACGGATTTCGCTTCGCCCCGAAACACGTGATCTGCTATGAACAACGCTTGGCGGGCCGCTCGACCACCTCTGGCGAGTCCAATTCGGGCATAGGATCGATTGCCTTACGCAAATCGAAGCCCTCCAGCTTTGTCGTCAGCCAACCGTTGACGCCATCGCGGATTTCCTGGCTTAGGCAGCAGTCGAAGCACGTGGCCATGGTCTCGCACCGCCGATTGAATAAGGTCGACGATCGCATCGTCTGATCGCTTTGGTGCGTGCGCATTTGCGCCGTGCGGCATCCCGCAGGCTATGAGCGCAATCTTTCGAACCCCGGGCATTTGCCCCGTCTTACCACCACAACACAGCCCGTTGCCCCCTTCCCGCCCCTCGGCTAGGACGATCGGCGAACTTCCCTCTCGAAAGTGCCGTCGGACCCATGAAATTGCTGCGTGGCGCGTGGAAACTACTGGTGGGCATCAAGGACTTCATGGTCCTGGCGCTGCTGTTGATGTTCTTCGGTATCCTGTTTGCGGCGCTGAATGCGCGCCCCGGTGCCAAACAGATCACGGATGGCGCATTGGTCATCGACCTCGACGGGCGGGTCGTCGAGCAACCGGCGGAGGTCGATCCGTTCGCCGGCCTGAGCGGCGGCGAAGTGATGCGCGAGGCCGGGGCACGCGACGTGATACGCGCGCTCGACGCCGCACGCGGCGACGCGCGGGTGAAGGCGGTCGTGCTCGACCTCGATCGCTTCGCCGGTGGATATCCGGCGACCGTCGCCGACGTGGCGTCGGCGGTGCGGCGGGTGCGCGACAGCGGCAAGCCGGTGCTGGCCTATGCCACCGGCTATATCGATTCGAGCTATTTGATCGCCGCGAATGCGTCCGAGGTGTGGATGAACCCGCTGGGCGGCACGCTCTTCATGGGACCGGGCGGGTCGCAGCTGTACTACAAGGGGCTGATCGACAAGCTGGGAATCAACGTCCACGTCTATCGCGTCGGGCAGTTCAAATCCGCGGTCGAGCCCTATACCGAGACGCAGCAGTCCGCCCCGGCGCGCGCGGCCAGCGAGGCGCTGTACGGCACGCTGTTCAGCCAATGGCGCGAAGCGGTGGCCAAGGCGCGACCGAAGGCGAAGATCGCCGATCTGATCGCCCGGCCGGCAGAACTGGTGCGTGCCGCCGGCGGCGACATGGCAAGGATGAACGTCGACCTGGGACTGGTCGACAAGCTGGGCGACCGAACCGCGTTCGAGGCGCGCGTCGCGCAGATCGCAGGGGCGGGCACCGGCAACCGCGCGAGCAGTTTTGCCGCGATCGCGATGAAGGACTGGGTGGCGGCCAACCCCCTGCCCACCGGCGGCAGCAAGATCGGCGTCGTGACGGTCGCCGGCGAGATCGTCGACGGCAAGGCGAAGGCGGGAACCGCGGGTGGCGAAACGATCGCGAAGCTGATCCGTGACGGGCTGGCGAAGAACGACCTGAAGGCGCTGGTGGTCCGCGTCGATTCCCCCGGCGGTTCGGTGATGGCATCCGAACAGATCCGCCAGGCAGTCCTTCAGGCGAAGGCCAAGGGGTTGCCGGTCGTCATCTCGATGGGCGGCCTCGCCGCATCGGGCGGATATTGGGTATCGACGGCAGGCGACACGATCTTTGCCGAACCGAACACGATCACCGGATCGATCGGCATCTTCGCGGTGCTGCCGAGTTTCGAACAGGCGCTCGCCAAGATCGGCGTGACCGCCGACGGCGTCCGCACCACGCCGCTCAGCGGCCAGCCCGATGTGTTCCGCGGCTTCACCCCCGAACTCGACCAGGTCCTGCAATCGTCGATCGATGCGGGATATATGCGCTTCATCAATCTGGTCGCGACGTCGCGCAGGCTGACCCCGGCTCGCGTCGGCGAGATCGCGCAGGGCCGGGTGTGGGACGGCGGCACCGCGCGCCAGATCGGGCTGGTCGATCGCTTCGGTGGAATCGACGATGCCGTGGCCGAAGCGGCGCGCCGCGCGAAGATCGATCCGGCCGCGGTTCAGCGGGTCTACCTCGAACGCCCGCCGAGCTGGCAGGCCAAGCTCGCCGAGGCCTGGGCTCGCGATACGGACGAGGCGACCGACGCCGGCGACGCGCGTGACCCCTTTGCGCGGATCGCCGCCGAACGCCGCGCCGTGTTCGCCCAGGCCATCGCCGATGCGCGCCGGCTGGTGCGCGGGCCATCGATGCAGGTCCGTTGTCTGGAATGCGCCAGCCTGGCGCCGCCGGCGCCGTCGGCGACCGATCGCACGCTCGCCGAAACGCTCATCGCAAAGGTTCTGCCATGGTAAGCATCCGCGCCGCCCGCCCCGAGGATGCCGCGGCGATCGCCGCCATCTACGCGCCGTACGTGCTGGGGGGCACCGTGTCGTTCGAGACCGAAGCGCCCGACGCAGCCGCGATCGCCGAACGGATGGCCGCGTCCGACGGGCTTTATCCCTGGATGGTTGCGACGGCCGGAGAGGATGACGCCGGCGTGCTCGCCTATGCCTATGCGACGCGCTTTCGCGACCGGCCGGCGTACAGGTGGACGGTCGAGACATCGCTGTACGTCGCAGGGCCGGTACAGGGCCAGGGTGTCGGTCGGCTGCTGTACGAAGCGCTGGTCGACACGCTGCGCGCGCAGGGCTTCGTCCAGGCGATCGGCGTCATCTCGCTGCCCAACGACCAGTCGATCAAGGCGCACGAGGCCGCCGGCTTCCGTCGGGCGGGCGTCTATCGCGAGATCGGGTACAAGCAGGGCCGCTGGATCGACGTCGGCTTCTGGCAGTGCGAGCTGCGCGATGCGACCGTGCCACCGGTCGATCCGCGTCCCTTCCGCGAGACGGGTGTCGTTCGCGGCTGAACCAATCGCCGGTTGATCCGGCACGTCCAGCCCGGCAAAGGCGGGCGATGCGTAACCTTATATCCTCGCTCGTCCTCTCCACCCTCCTC
>DASTEN010000467.1:0-3482 GCA_035709645.1 Sphingomonas sp. | reverse complement strand
TGGAATGCGGCACCGCCGGCAAAGCTAGCGCGGAGGAACCCGATAAGCCGCGCATATTCGTCGTCGCGCAGCACGATCGATCGCACGTCCGGCCCCGGACGTGGCTCGGCGATCGCATCGACGTGCATCACCGTGCGGTCGCTGCCGAACGCGGCGGCCAGCACGGTCAGCGGTCGCACGTCGCTCCACGTCGGCGTCTCGACATAGAACGCACGGTCGCCCCAGCCGAAGCTGCGCCACCTATGCCCGGCATAGCGCGGGTCGCGGAAGTCCTGCGGGCGGACCCGGTCGCCCCACCCCGCGGCGGGCACGACGATGCCGGT
This sequence comes from Sphingomonas sp., assembly GCA_035709645.1. Classification (GTDB taxonomy): domain Bacteria; phylum Pseudomonadota; class Alphaproteobacteria; order Sphingomonadales; family Sphingomonadaceae; genus Sphingomonas. The sequence continues at coordinate 3,159 of DASTEN010000467.1, read as the reverse complement.
GTGGATGCCGTTGTCGACGATATAGATGCGGATCCCCGAACGCGCGGGCTGCCAGCCGCGATTGGCCGGCCACCAACCGCCGATCGCGGCCGCCATCGCCCACAGCGCCACGCCGATCAGCGGCAAAGCGATCGCCAGCCGAAACGCGCGGTATCGTATCAATTGCAACTATGCTAACCCCTCACGCATGGCCGACGACACCCACGTACTCGCCGCCCCGCCGGAAGGGGCCAATGCCGACTGGACGATCCCGCAGGACTGGTCGCACTATACGGCGGAGGAACATGGCACCTGGGATACGCTGTTCGAGCGTCAGGCGAAACTCCTGCCCGGCCGTGCGTCCGAGGCGTTCCTGCGCGGGCTGGACGTGCTCAAACTGTCGAAGCCGGGAATTCCCGATTTCGAGGAATTGAGCGAACGCCTGATGAAGCTGACCGGCTGGAGCGTCGTCGCGGTCCCGGGCCTGGTGCCCGACGACGTGTTCTTCGACCATATGGCGAACCGCCGCTTCGTCGCCGGCAATTTCATCCGTCGGCCCGACCAGCTTGATTACCTGCAGGAACCCGACGTCTTTCACGACGTGTTCGGCCATGTCCCGATGCTCGCCGACCCGGTATTTGCGGACTATCTCGCCGCCTACGGCCGCGGAGGGCTTCGCGCGCTGGAACTCGGGTCGCTCAAGCAACTCGCCCGGCTGTACTGGTACACGGTCGAATTCGGCCTGGTCGCAGAGCCCGAGGGACTGCGTATCTATGGCGCCGGCATCGTGTCCAGCTTCTCCGAATCGAAATTCGCGCTCGACGATCCCAGCCCCAACCGCATCGGTTTCGACATGAAGCGGGTGATGCAGACCGATTACCGGATCGACGATTTCCAGCAGACCTATTTCGTCATCGACAGCTTCGACGACCTGTTGCAGCAGACGGTCGAAACCGACTTTGCGCCGCTGTACGACGCGATCGTCGGCACGCCCGCAATTCCGGTCGATGCCGTTTTGGCAGACGACCATGCGATCACCGTCGGCACGCAGGATTACGCGCGATCGAAATCCGGCTGACCGGCCCGCGCCGGATCGATCACCAGAACCAGCCGGCGCGCCCCCGTTCCCGCAATCGGCGGTGACCGGTGGACGATGGCGGCGTCCTCAGACCACAGCCGCCCTTTGAATATCGCCACGTCGCCCGTGGCCAGCGCGCGGATCGCCAGATCGGCGGCATCGACCCCGCGCCGCAGCCGCGCGGCATCGTCGTTGGTCAGCCACTGCGTGCCGGCGCCGACATAGGTGCAGATCAACCGCACGCCGACATAATCGGCGTGGAATTTCCGGCAGGCGTCGGTTTCCACGACCTCCAGTCGGATGTCCACCGACGTGCAGTCGGCGATCCGCGCCACGCAGCGCCCCAGCCGCGCGATGTCCGCCGCGATCGGGGCGGCGTACATCGGCGCATATCCTGCCGTGGCGAGCACGCCCAGCAGCGCGCGGCCGATGGCCGCAGCCTCCAGCGTGATTGCCACATCCTCGATCGCCGACAGAGCCGACGCATCCGGCGTTCGGACGGGATCAGCGGCGCGCCATATCGCCAGATTGACATCCCGCTCCAAGATCGCTGCGAGCCCATCGAGCGTTTCGACCACCGATGCGTGGCCCGGCATATCGTCCGCAGCTGACGGGGCCGAACATTCTTGCAAAGCAACCGCAACCATATACACCGCTATGTCTTAGTATATCATCACATAGCGCGCATAGAGATCGTCGGCAAGCCAGCGCCCGGCCCTGCTCCGATATTCTGTACGATTGGAAAGGTGGTGGACAGGGCTGGATTCGAACCAGCGTACGGGAAACCCGGGCAGATTTACAGTCTGCTGCCTTTAACCACTCGGCCACCTGTCCATCAGGTCTGCGCCCCGAAGGACGGTCGCTCGTGGTGAAGCGAGGCGCCCAATGCCCAAGCGAATGCGTGCTGTCAACGCACCATTGTGCGACGTGAGCTGCCTTGCACCCTGCGCACGCCCCGCATAGCAGGGGAAAGATCGAAAAATCTTTCGACAAAGGGGACCATCATGCGCCGCCTGGCATTCGCGCTCGCCGCCACAACCTCGCTCGCCGCCGCCCAGCCCGTCGCGGCGCAGACCGTCGACCGCACTTTGATCCAGCGGATCATCGACGAAGGCACCAACCAGTCCGAAGTGATGGTCAACAGCCAGTATCTGATGGACATGATCGGCCCGCGGCTGACCAATTCGCCCGGCATGCGCAAGGCGGAGGCCTGGACGATGGACAAGTTCCGCGACTGGGGTCTGAAGAACGTCCACAAGGAAGGGTTCGATTTCGGCCGCGGCTGGTCGATCGAGCGGGCCAGCGTCCGCATGGTCAGCCCCCGCCCCATCCAGCTGACAGCGATCCCCATTGCCTGGACGCCCGGCACCAACGGCACGATCACGGCGCCCGTCGTCGTCGCGCCGATCAGTGCGGAGCGGCATTTCGACAAATGGCGCGGCAAGCTTTCCGGCAAGATCGTCATGATCTCGCGGCCGACCAACGGGTCGGAGGAAACCGACGCGCCGTTTGAGAGGCTGACCGGCGACCAGATCGCGAAGCTCGATACCTTCCGCCAGCCGCGCTACGATCCGGAAGCGGCCGACCGCCGCATGAAGCGCAACGACTTCATGAAGAAGCTCGTAGCCTTCCTGAAGGCCGAGGGCGCGGTTGCCTATGCCACCGAAAGCTATCGCGACGGCATGCTGGTGCATGGCGAGGGCTATCTGTTCGGCGTCGGCGACACATCGCCCATCCCCGGCATCCAGATCGCCGCCGAGGATTACCGCCGCCTGGCGCGCATCGCCAAGGTCGGCCCGGCGCCGGTGCTGGAGGTCAACAGCGACGTCCGCTTCGACGACAGCGATACCCAGGCGTACAACATCATCGCCGAAATCCCCGGCACCGATCCCAAGGCGGGCTATGTCATGGCCGGCGGGCACCTCGACAGCTGGGTCGCCGGTGACGGCGCGACCGACGACGGCGCGGGCGTGATGATGGTGATGGAGGCCGCGCGCATCCTGTCGAAGATGGGCGTCCGGCCGAAGCGGACGATCCGCTTCGCGCTCTGGTCGGGCGAGGAACAGGGCATCCTCGGCAGCCTGGCCTATGTCGAAAAGCAT
>DASTEN010000466.1:0-11331 GCA_035709645.1 Sphingomonas sp. | reverse complement strand
TCGAGGTCAAGCTGAGCGATGAGGCGAAGGCGAACCTTCAGGTCAGCGTCGATGCGGTCAAGGAACTGCTGGTTGCCTGCAAGGGGATCGATGGCAGCTTGAATTGACTGAGTAATTAACCCGTGCCCCGGCGCAGGCCGGGGCCTAGGTGCGGGAAGGTCTGCGTTGGAGAAACGCGGTTTCGTCTACATCGTCGCAAGCGGTAAGAACGGAACGATCTATATCGGCTCCACCAGCAACCTTCCTCAACGCATCTGGCAACATCGCAACTTCGTCGCGGACGGGTTCACGAAGGAACACAAATGTCACATCCTCGTCTGGTTCGAGGTTCATGACACGATCGACGGCGCTCGATTACGCGAACGTCGCATGAAGGAATGGAAGCGGGGCTGGAAGCTGCGCGAGATCGAGGGCGAGAACCCGGATTGGGAAGATCTCTACCCCGGAATCGTGAATGGCTGACGCATCGCACCTGGGCCCCGGCCTTCGCCGGGGCACAACGAAGGGATCGGAACTAGGATGAGCATCCTCGTCAACAAGAACACCAAGGTCATCACCCAGGGCATGACCGGGGAGACCGGCAGCTTCCACACCAAGGCGGCGCTGGATTACGGCACGCAGATGGTGGGCGGCGTCACGCCGGGTAAGGGTGGTACCGAGCACCTCGGCCTGCCAGTGTTCAACACCGTCGCCGAAGCCGTCACCAAGACCGGCGCCGATGCGAGCGTCATCTACGTGCCGCCGCCCTTCGCTGCGGATTCGATCCTGGAAGCGATCGATGCGCAAGTCCCGCTGATCGTCTGCATCACCGAAGGCATTCCGGTGCTCGACATGGTGAAGGTCAAGCGTGCGCTCTCGGGCAGCAAGTCGCGGCTGATCGGCCCGAACTGCCCGGGCGTGCTGACGCCGGGCGAATGCAAGATCGGCATCATGCCGGGCAGCATCTTTTCCAAGGGCTCGGTCGGCGTCGTGTCGCGATCGGGTACGCTGACCTATGAAGCGGTGTTCCAGACGACCAACGCTGGCCTCGGCCAGACCACCGCGGTCGGCATCGGCGGCGATCCGGTCAACGGCACCAACTTTATCGACGTGCTTGAGTTGTTCCTGGCCGACGATGCGACCGAATCCATCATCATGATCGGCGAGATCGGCGGCGACGCCGAGGAGCAGGCCGCGCAGTTCCTGATCGACGAGGCGAAGCGCGGCCGGCGCAAGCCGATGGCCGGTTTCATCGCGGGCCGCACCGCGCCTCCGGGCCGTCGCATGGGCCACGCCGGCGCGATCGTGTCGGGCGGCAAGGGCGACGCCGAGAGCAAGATCGCGGCGATGGAAGCCGCCGGCATCAAGGTTGCGGATTCGCCCAGCCTGCTGGGCGAGACGCTGGTCTCGGTGCTAAAGGGTTAAAACTATCGTGTCCCCGCGCAGGCGGGGACCCAGAGTCCGAAGCGATCCGCTCCTGGCTCTAGGCTCCCGCTTTCGCGGGAGCACCGCGGAGTAGGTAAAGATGGGCTACGAAGGCCAGGATTTTTCGGATATCGCCGGCGGCGTCTCGCAGGCGTTCGTCGACACGCTTTATGCGAAGTACAAGAGCGACCCGTCGGGACTCGAGCCCGGCTGGCGCGATTTCTTCGACGGGCTGGAGGGTGCCGCGACGGGGCCGTCGTGGGCCAAGAAGACCTGGCCGCCGACCGAGACGGACGCGCTCACCGCCGGGCTCGACCCGACCCAGATGGAGCCGGCCCCCAAGCCCGCAAAGCCCGGCGCTAAGCTTGCGCCTGCCGCGGCCCCTGCTGCCTCGCCGGACGCGATCCGCGCTGCGGCCGACGCGTCGATCCGCGCGATGACGCTGATCCGTACGTACCGCGTCCGCGGCCATCTGGCGGCGAACCTCGACCCGCTCGGCCTGTCGACCCGCGAATTGCCCGAGGATCTGCGGACCGAATATCACGGCTTCACCGACGATCAGATCGACACGCCGGTCTATCTCGGCGGCGTGCTCGGCCTGCAGACCGCGACGATCCGCGAACTGGTGACGATCCTGCGCGCCAACTACTGCGGCAACGTCGGCCTGGAATATATGCACATCGCGGACGTGGAGGAGCGCAAGTTCCTGCAGGACCGGATGGAGGGTCGCGACAAGGCGATCCAGTTCACGCCCGACGGCAAGAAGGCGATCCTGAGCAAGGTGATCCACGCCGAGGGCTATGAGAAGTTCCTCGGCAAGAAGTACGTCGGCACCAAGCGTTTCGGCCTGGACGGCGGCGAGAGCATGATCCCGGCGCTGGAAAGCGTCATCAAGTACGGCGGCCAGCAGGGCGTCCGCGAGATCGTCTACGGCATGGCCCACCGCGGCCGGCTGAACGTGCTCGCCAACGTGATGGCCAAGCCGTACCGCGCGATCTTCCACGAGTTCTCGGGCGGTTCGTCCAACCCGGAGGACGTCGGCGGTTCGGGCGACGTGAAGTATCACCTGGGCACCTCAACCGATCGCGAGTTCGACGGGATCAAGGTCCACATGTCGCTGGTCGCCAATCCTTCGCACCTCGAAGCGGCGGACCCGGTGGTGCTCGGCAAAACCCGCGCGATCCAGACGCTGGCGGGCGACCTGACCGAGCACAAGGCGTCGCTGCCCGTGCTGATCCACGGCGACGCGGCGATGGCGGGGCAGGGGATCGTCTGGGAATGCTTCGGCTTCTCGGGCATCCGCGGCTACAACACCGGCGGTTGCGTCCATTTCATCATCAACAACCAGGTCGGCTTCACCACCAGCCCGCAGTTCGCACGCTCGTCGCCCTATCCGTCGGACGTGGCGAAGGGCGTCCAGGCGCCGATCTTCCACGTCAACGGCGACGATCCCGAAGCGGTGACCTTCGCCACCAAGATGGCGATCGAGTTTCGTCAGACCTTCCACCGCGACGTCGTGATCGACATGTGGTGCTATCGCCGCTTCGGCCACAACGAAGGTGACGAGCCATCGTTCACCCAGCCGCTGATGTATGCCAAGATCAAGCAGCACCCCGGTGTGAGCAAGATCTACGGCGACCGGCTGATGGCCGAAGGCGTCGTCGACCAGGCCTGGATCGACGAGCAGTGGAAGCAGTTCGACACGATGATGGAAGGCGAGTTCGAGGCGGGTGCTTCGTACAAGCCCAACAAGGCCGACTGGTTCGCCGGCCGCTGGTCGGGGCTGCACGCGCCCGCCGACAGCGAAGGCAGCCGCCGCAACGTCGAGACGGGGATCGACAAGAAGCTGTTCGACAGCCTCGGTCGCACGCTGACGACGGTGCCGGACAGCATCCAGATCCACAAGACTCTGGCCCGCGTGCTCGATGCCAAGCGCAACATGTTCGCGACCGGTGAGAATTTCGACTGGGCGACCGGCGAAGCGCTCGCGTTCGGTTCGCTGATGTCGGAAGGGTACGGCGTCCGCCTGTCGGGTCAGGATTCGGGCCGCGGTACGTTCAGCCAGCGTCACGCGGTGTGGGTCGACCAGACCGACGAGCACAAGTACGTGCCGCTGACGACGCTGCCGCACGGCCGCTTCGAAGTGCTCGACAGCCCCTTGAGCGAATATGGCGTGCTCGGGTTCGAGTACGGCTTCGCGCTCGCGGATCCGAAGACGCTGGTGCTGTGGGAAGCGCAGTTCGGCGACTTCGTGAACGGCGCGCAGATCATGATCGATCAGTTCATCACGAGCGGTGAATCGAAGTGGCTTCGCGCCAACGGACTCGTGATGCTGCTGCCGCATGGCTATGAGGGCCAAGGTCCGGAGCATAGCTCGGCGCGTCCGGAACGCTTCCTCCAGGCCTGCGCGCAGGACAATATCCAGGTCGCCAACTGCACCACGCCGGCGAACTACTTCCACCTGCTGCGCCGGCAGATGCACCGCACCTTCCGCAAGCCCCTGATCGTCATGACGCCCAAATCGCTGCTGCGGCACAAGCTGGCGGTCAGTAAGGCCGAGGACTTCCAGGGCGACAGCCACTTCCGCCGCATCCTGTCGGACCCGAAGGCGCCGGCGGATGCAAACACGCGCCGCCTCGTGCTGTGCACCGGCAAGGTCGCCTACGACCTGATGGAGGCGCGCGATGCTGCCGGCGATACGGATACGCAGATCGTCCGCATCGAACAGCTTTATCCCTTCCCGGGCGAGCCGCTGGCGGCCCGCGTTCGCGCCATGCCCAATCTGGAGGAGATCGTCTGGGCGCAGGAAGAGCCGAAGAACAACGGGTACTGGTTCTTCGTCGAACCGCTGATCGAGGAGGCGCTGGCCGACGCCGGCTGCCGCATCCAACGTGCGCGCTATGCCGGCCGTGCGGCATCTGCCTCGCCGGCGACCGGCCTGATGAAGCGCCACCAGCTCGAACAGGCGGCGCTCGTCGCCGATGCGCTGGGCCACAATGTGCGCGAGGAAATCCGCCGCGCGCAAAAGAGCGAAGACCCCAAGACGGCCGCTAAGGCCGGATCGTAAGTATCGAGAGACTAACCTAACCCGTTCGCCCGGAGCTTGTCGAAGGGCCGCCCTTCTTCTTCCAGGAAGAAAGTACAGGGCTTCGACAAGCTCAGCCCGAACGGTTCTGAGGAAGCTGGAATGAGCACCGAAATCAAAGTCCCCGTCCTGGGCGAATCGATCACCGAAGCGACGCTTGGGGAATGGCTGAAGAAGCCGGGTGAGGCGGTCGCCGCCGACGAACCCATCGCGAGCCTGGAGACCGACAAGGTCTCCGTCGAGGTTCCCGCGCCGGTCGCCGGCGTGATGGGTGCGTATGGCGTGCAGGTCGGCGATACCGTTGCCGTCGGTGCGACCATCGGCGTGATCGAGGCGGGTGACGGCTCGGCAGCGAAGCCCGCTGCTGCCGCTCCGGCGCCTGCACCCACTCCGACCGAAGCCGCCGGCCAGCAGGCCCCGGCGAGCGGCGGTGGCGATGCGCCGGCTGCGCTCAGCCCGTCGGTGCGCCGTGCCGTGCTGGAAACGGGCGTCGATCCCGCGACGATCAAGGGCACCGGCAAGGACGGCCGCCTGACCAAGGACGACGTGCTCGCGGCGAAGACCGCGCCTCAGGCTCCCGCCGCGTCCGCCGCCGCGGCGGATGGTGGCGAGGCCACGGCCGGCCGCGCGCCTTCGCGTCGCGAAGAGCGCGTCAAGATGACCCGCCTGCGCCAGACGATCGCCAAGCGTCTGAAGGAGGCGCAGAACACCGCCGCCATGCTGACGACGTTCAACGACGTCGACATGACCGCGGTGATCGAAGCACGTGCCAAGTACAAGGATCTGTTCGAAAAGAAGCACGGCGTGCGTCTCGGCTTCATGGGCTTCTTCGTGAAGGCCGCGACGATGGCGCTGAAGGACATTCCGGCCGTCAACGCATCGATCGAGGGCGACGAGATCGTCTATCACGACTATGCCGACATCTCTGTCGCGGTGTCGTCGCCGGGCGGCCTGGTCGTGCCGGTGATCCGCGACGCGCAGGACCTGTCGGTGGCGGGCATCGAAAAGACGATCGGGGACTTCGGCCGCCGCGCCAAGGACGGCACGCTGAAGATGGACGAGATGAAGGGCGGCACCTTCACCATCTCCAACGGCGGCGTATTCGGTTCGCTGATGTCGACCCCGATCATCAACCCGCCGCAGTCGGCGGTGCTCGGCCTCCACCGCATCGAGGGCCGCCCGGTCGTCCGCGACGGCCAGGTCGTCGTCCGCCCGATGATGTACCTCGCGCTCAGCTACGACCACCGCCTGATCGACGGCCGCGAGGCGGTGACGTTCCTCGTCGCGCTGAAGAATGCTATCGAGGATCCGACGCGGATTTTGATCGACCTGTGATGTAAGTCCCCCTGGTGCTCCGGCGAAGGCCGGAGCGCTGGAGATTGCGCGATAACGCCTGTTTTTGCACGATCGCCAACGCTCCGGCCTTCGCCGGAGCACGGTGGAGAGCAGAATGAGATCGGGAAGCGTCTACCTCATGGCGAACCATCGCCGCGGCCAGACCTATCTAGGCGTGACGAGCAACCTGCCGCAACGCGCATGGCAGCATCGCAACGGCGTTATGGAAGGCCATTCGAAGGACAGGGGTTGCGTCCTGCTCGTTTGGTACGAATATTTCGGCGATCTGCAGGACGCACGCGCCTGCGAATATCGGATGAAGAGTTGGAAGCGGGCGTGGAAGCAACGCCTGATCGAAGAACGTAATCCCCAATGGCGCGACCTCTATGCCGAGGTCTGCGCTTGAGGCCAGGGCTGCGGCCTGCGCCGGAGCACGACGGAAGGTGTGACATGGCAGACGGTACTTACGACTACGACGTCCTCGTGATCGGCGCAGGCCCCGGCGGCTATGTCGCCGCGATCCGTGCGGCGCAGCTGGGCCTGAAGACCGCGTGTGCGGAAAGCCGCGAGACGCTGGGCGGCACGTGCCTCAACGTCGGCTGCATCCCGTCGAAGGCGATGCTGCATGCCTCCGAATTGTTCGATCATGCAGCCAACGGCACGATGGCGAAGCTGGGAATCAAGGTTCAGCCCGAGCTCGACCTGGAAACGATGCACGGCCAGCGCCGCGACGCGGTGAAGCAGCTGACCGGCGGCATCGAATTCCTGTTCAAGAAGAACAAGGTCACCTGGCTGAAGGGCAAGGCCGCGTTCAAGGACGCACATAGCGTCGAAATCGCCGGCCAGACCGTGACCGCGAAGAACATCGTCATCGCGACCGGATCGTCGGTCACCCCGCTGCCGGGCGTCGAGATCGACCAGAAGGTGATCGTCGATTCGACCGGCGCGCTGGAGCTGGCGAAGGTGCCCAATCACATGGTCGTCATCGGCGGCGGCGTGATCGGGCTGGAACTGGGGTCGGTGTGGCGGCGTCTGGGCGCCAAGGTCACCTGCGTCGAGTTCCTCGACCAGATCCTGCCCGGGTTCGACGGCGAAATCCGGAAGGAAGCGAACAAGATCTTCAAGAAGCAGGGGATCGAATTCAAGCTGTCGACCAAGGTCACCGGAATCCAGAACAACGGCGACAGCGCGACGCTGACGCTGGAGCCCGCGCAGGGTGGCGAGGCGACGACGCTCGACGCCGACGTCGTGCTGGTGTCGATCGGCCGTCGTCCCAATACCGACGGGCTCAACCTGGAGGCGATCGGGCTGACGCCTAACCCGCGCGGCCAGATCGAGATCGACCACGATTTCCGTACCAGGACCGATGGCGTCTGGGCGATCGGTGACGTCGTTCCCGGCCCGATGCTTGCGCACAAGGCCGAGGACGAAGGTATCGCGGTCGCCGAGAACATCGCCGGCCAGACCGGCATCGTGAACCACGACATCATCCCGAGCGTCGTCTACACCTGGCCCGAAATCGCCGGCGTCGGCCTGACCGAAGAGCAGGCGAAGGGAAAAGGCGAGGTCAAGGTCGGCAAGTTTCCGATGATGGCCAACAGCCGCGCAAAGACCAATCACGAGCCCGACGGCTTCGTGAAGGTCATTTCCGACGCCAACACCGACCGCGTGCTCGGCGCATGGGTCATCGCGGTGCCCGGCGGCACGATGATCGCGCAGATAGCCCAAGCGATGGAATTCGGCGCAACCAGCGAGGACATCGCCTATACCTGCCACGCGCATCCGACGCACAGCGAGGCGATCAAGGAAGCCGCGATGGCGGTGCAGGGTAAGCCGATCCACATGTGAGCGTCCCCGGCCGCAGTGCAAGCTGCGGCCGGCATCGCCCAGGACTGGATCTGTCGTCGACGCCTGAAATGTCGTCAGTCAAATCGACCACTAGTCGGTATGTGTCCCCAATCTACACAAAATGGTTGTTGCGACTGATCGCTACGACAGCCTAAACGCCGTCTTAACAGCCCAAAAATGGGATTGGGGGGAGGCGAATCTTGTCAAAGGCGACGCGCAGGTCTTTGCGATCGTTAGGCCGCCAATTCAGCTGCCGTCGCGCACAGTCTGCTGCCGGCTGATTGCAGGATGGATCGTCACAGTTTCGTCACCGCATCGTCGCCTCATGATGCACCCGACATGCCGCCGGGCACGCGCGTGCGATATTTCGCGCCGGCGCCGCAGCTCGCGCCGTTCCTGACCGCGTACAATGCTTATGGCGCCGTCGATACGGCGCGGCGGATCGATCCGTTCCTGCCCATGCAGACCATGCTGACGGTGCTGGTGGACGCAGGCCCCGTCTCGGTCCGTGTCCGCAACCTGATGTATGACGACGTGGCGCCCGTCGCGCTCTACGGCTCAATGACGCGGCCGATCGTGGCGACGACGCACGGCGGCATCCAGATCGGGGCAGGGATCAGCCCGTTGGGATGGGCGCGGCTGATGCGGCGATCGGCCGAGGACTTTCACAACCGGATCGTTCCCATCGGCAGCCTGTTCGGCCCGGGCTGGGGCGACCGATTGCGGGCCGACCTGATCGCGGCCGAATCCGACGACGATATTCCCGTCATCCTCGACCGGCATTTCGCGCCGCTGCTGACCGTGCCGCATCCGCAGGAACAACTGATCGCGAAGCTGGCGAAGATCATCGCCAGTTCCGCGATGCCGGACATCACGACGCTGGCGGCGGAACTGGGTGTCACCACGGTGACGCTGCGGCGGTTGTCGCGTCGCTATTTCGGCATGCCGCCCAAGCAGATGATGTTGCGCGCGCGCTTCCTGCAATCGTTTCTGCGCGAGAGCGGTCTCGACGGCGGGCCGCCGGGGCGGTCGATCGCCGACAGCTATTTCGACGAATCGCACTATCTGCGGGATGCCCAACTGTTCCTCGGCACCACGCCCAAACGCTTCCTGAAGCAACCGGCCGATTTCCTGCGCGGATCCGTGTCGAGCCGGATGCGCGTGCTGGGTGCCGCGGCGCAGGTCCTGCACCACGTCGATCCGCCCGCCGGCACGCCGGACGGTTAGACAGGAGCGCCGGGCACGGTCACACGCCGCACGCGGCCCTCGCGTCCGGTCACGGCCGCCAGCAGCACCGTCAGCACCCCGGCCACGACGGCGGCGAGCGTGATCGCGCTGGCCAGTGACGCACGGCTGGCAAGCGCGCCCAGCACCCCGCCGCAGACGAAGCCCAGCCACAGCATCAGATAAGGGCCCCACGCGGTATCGCCGGGTACGCGCATCAGGGTCGCGGCGATCCGCTGGCCCATCCGCACCAATGTCCCGGTCATGTACGTCAGGCCGATCGAGACTTCGCCGTCGCGGTTGAAGACACCGTTTTCCGCGCCCATGGCAAAGGCGAGCAGCAACAGCGGCGCCATCCGCTGGCTCCACCACGCCGCACAGGCCGCCGCCGTCAGGGCGACCGTTACGACCAACATGACCGGCGCCTTGTGGCGCCCGGCAAAGCGGTGGCCGACCACGCTGGCGGCGATGACGCCCGACAGGAACATCAACACCAGCGCCCCGCCAATCCGCACCGCCCCCCAGTCGCCGGTGGCGATGCCGATCGCGACACGGGTCGAATTGCCGCTCATGAACGATGCGAAGAAGCCGGCGAGTTCGATCCAGGCGACCGCATCGACGAAGCCGGCCAGCGCGGCCAGCGCGACGGCAGCCGCGGCGAGCGGGGCAGGGTAGCGCGTCATCGCCCGCTCTATGGCGGACGCCGGGCGGATTGTCAGCGGGATTTCGTACCGAGCAGTTGTCGATCGGTTGGACAGCACGCGCAGGACCGGACAGAACCGCAGCGATGCCGAACGATCGTGCTGCCCTCGAAGCCCGCTGGCTCGACCTTACGCGCCGGATCATGCCCGCGCTGGCGCCCGAGCGGGGTTGGCCGGTGCGTGCCGACCATTGTTTCCAGCGTATCCTGCTCGATCGGGCGTGTGGCGGCGTCTGGTACGATCATATCTCGAAGCGTCCCGCCTATGCCCATGCGTCCGACGATGTCCTGCGTGCCGCCGTCGAGACGGGGGAGGCGGCGGTGGCCGGCTCCGCGAACCTCGCAGCGCTCAACGCCCGCTCGCTCGAATGGCGGCGAGCGCGTAAGGGGCGGGGATGACACCGATCGCCGCCCCGCTGGTCGCCAGCCTGCCCTATTTCGACCTGTTCGGCATCGCGGTGTTCGCGACGACGGGCGCGCTGGCCGCGACGCGTGCCAGCCAGACCTTCGTCACCGCAGGCTTCTTCGCGCTGGTGACCGGCGTCGGCGGCGGATCGGTGCGCGATCTGCTGATCGGGGCGCCGGTGTTCTGGACCCATGATCCCTGGGTGGCCGCGGTGTGTCTGGGGGCGGCCGCGATCATCTGGGTGACGCCGGAGGGGTGGTGGCGCGGGCCTGCGCTCGATTGGTTCGATGCGCTCGGACTGGCCGTCTATGCGGTTTTCGGGGCGGCGAAGTCGATCGCGTTCGGCATCCCGCCGGTGCCCGCAGCGCTGATGGGCGTGGTGACGGCGTGCGTCGGCGGCGTCATTCGCGACGTCCTGGCCGGCGAACCGTCGATCATCATGCGGCCAGAACTCTACGTCACCGCCGCCGCGCTGGCGGCGGGGCTCTACGTCGCGGTTCAGGCTCTCGGCGCGCCAATGTGGCTGGCGGCGTCGATCGCGGCGGCCGCGGGTTTCGGGCTGCGGTCCGCGGCGATCGCGTGGAAGCTTCGGCTGCCGGCGTACCGGGGGCGGCGGTAACCGGGCGCTACGGGCGGTCTGCTGGTGTCTGCCCGAATCCGTAGTCCCCGATGGCCTGATGCTGACCAGGATCCGTGTCAGAGCGTCACGAACAGCGTCGCACTGACGATGTGATTGGTCCGGTCCTCGCCGGCACGGAACACGTGCTGGTTGAGATAGCCAGGCTCCAACCGCGCCGTCTTCGTCACCGGTAGGCCAAGTCCGACGAAGGTCCGCCACTGATCGACGCCGGATCGCGCGCCAAAATCGGTGGTATTCAGGTTGAAGAAGCCTTCGGTGAATGCGACCGCCTGCACGCCGCTGCGCGTCATCGGTATGCCCGCACGGACGAATTGCCGCAGCCGCCAGCCCGTTTTCGTTCGCCCTTCGACCATGCGCTGCTCCAGCCGCGTGCGACTGGTCACGATCGGCTTGCCCGCCCCATCGCGCAGCACGGCGAACTGCACCTGCTGCCACGGCCGATGTTCCCGCGTGATGGCGCCCGCCGACGACCGCGTCTGGACATAGGCATAGCCGGCGATCGCGCTGGCATCGGGGGCGAAGCGCACGCCGGCGGCCGGACGCAGGATGAACTGGCCGAGCTGGCCGACGTCGTCGGTGAACCGCGCCTGTCCTTCCAGCCAGACGTACAGGTCACCCTTGACCGTGCCTTGCGCGACGACCCCGGTCCAGGCCTGGACGTCTTCGTCGGCCCTGGCCTGCGCGGCGAC
>DASTEN010000465.1:0-2774 GCA_035709645.1 Sphingomonas sp. | reverse complement strand
CGACGCGACTGGCGGTCGGCGATGCCGCGCTCGCCGCGCGCGTTCCGCTCGTGTCGGCCGCGGTCGGGCAGTTCGAGGGGCAGTTGGCGGTGTACCGCGGCTGGGCGGTGGACAAGCCCTGCTATCGCTGCCTGGTCGGTGACGATCCCGACCGCGCCGATGTCAGTTGCGCGGACGCGGGCGTGCTGGGTGCGATGACCGGCGTGATGGGCAGCCTCGCCGCGCTGGAGGTCATCCGCGCCATCGTACCTTTCGGCGACGACCCGGCGGGCATGCTGTTGCTGGCGGACGCGCTGGCCTTTCGGTTCCGCACGCTGACCGTGCCGAAGGACCCGGGGTGCCGATGCGCGGGCTGACGATCGTGGTGGCGAGCGACGATCCCGCCCGCTTCGACGCCGCGCTGACCCTTGTCAACGCCCAGGCGGCGATCGGCGGCCGGGCGCGGCTGTATCTGCACGACACGGCGGTCCTGCTGCGTTTCGTCGGTGCGCTGGCAGATACGGCACGAGAGCTGGGCGTCGAAATGATCGCTTGCCAGACCGCGCTCGACCGTCACCGCGTCGCGCCGCCGGCCGATGTCGTCGGCGGCGGCATGGTCGGTCTGCTGGCATCGATCGACGACGACCGCCTGGTTGTCGTCTGATTTACCGAAATCGCTCTTCGTGCTATCGCGCCGGGCACAAGGGGAACATGAAATGCAGCAGCCGGGCAGCGCGCAGCTCGTCACCTATTTCGACCCCGGCATCCCGCCGGCGCCCGAAACCAGCATCGACCGTGCCCTGGTGCAGTGGTCGGCACTCGGAGAGGCCGCGCAGAACGAAACGCTGATGATCGTGCACGACGGCAATGGCGACAGCCACGTCTATGGCCGCGCCGCCATCGCGGACATGATCGTCACCGGCTGATCAGCCGGTCTTCAGCGCCGCTTCCGCAAACGCCCGCACGGCCGGGCCGATATCCTCGCGCGCCAGGGCCAGCGTCAGGTTCGCCTGAATGTAGCCCGCCTTGTCGCCGCAATCGTAGCGCTGGCCGTCGAAGGTGAAGCCGTGGAACGGCTGTCGGCCGATCAGCTGCGCCATCGCATCGGTCAGCTGGATTTCGCCCCCCGCTCCGGTCTGCGGATTGTCGAGGATACGCATCACTTCGGGCTGCAGGATGTAGCGGCCGGGCGTCATCAGGTTCGACTTGGCGGTGCCGGCGGCCGGCTTCTCGATGACTTCGAGCACTTCGGTCAACGCCCCGTCGACCGCGCCCGGCGTGATGATGCCATATTTCGACGTCTCTTCGGGCGCCACTTCCAGCGCGCCGATGATGTTGCCACCGACGCGCTCGTACGCCTGCACCATCTGTTTCAGAAAGCCCGGCGTGCCGACCATCAACTCGTCCGGCAGCAGCACCGCGAACGGCTCGTCGCCGACGATGTCGCGCGCGCACCACACCGCATGACCCAGCCCCAGCGGTTCCTGCTGGCGGATGTAGACCGGCGATCCCGGCTTCTGGCGGATGCCGGCGATCAGGTCGAGGCTCTTGCCCCGCTCGCGCATCGTCGCCTCGAGCTCGTAGGAGATGTCGAAATGATCCTCGAGCGCCCCCTTGCCGCGGCCGGTGACGAAGATGATCTGCTCGATCCCCGCCTCGAGCGCTTCCTCGACCGCGTACTGGATCAGCGGCTTGTCGACGACGGTCAGCATTTCCTTGGGCATCGCCTTGGTGGCGGGCAGGAAGCGCGTGCCGAGACCGGCAACAGGGAAGACGGCCTTGCGGACGGGTTTGATGGTCATGCCCGCGCCGTACCGGCCTCTCGCCCCGCCGGCAATCGGCTTGGGTTAGGACCGGTTTAACACCGATGCGATTAGGGAGGCGGCCATGAAGAAAGTTCTGGTGATCTTCGGCACCCGCCCGGAGGCGATCAAGCTGTTCCCGGTCATCCGCGCGCTGGCCGATACGCCCGGCATCGCGGTGCGCACCTGCGTGACCGCGCAGCATCGCGGGCTGCTCGATCAGGTCCTCGATATCGCCGGGCTGCGGCCCGACATCGACCTGGACCTGATGGAACCGGGCCAGTCGCTCGACCGGCTGACCGCACGGCTGCTGACGGGGCTGGGCGACGTGATGGATGCCGAACGGCCCGACCGCGTGCTGGTGCAGGGGGATACCGCGACCGCGATGGTCGGCGCGCTGGCTGCCTATTATCGCAAGATCCCGGTCGGCCACGTCGAGGCAGGTCTGCGCTCGGGCGACATCTGGGCGCCTTGGCCCGAGGAGGTGAATCGCCGCATCGTCGCCCCGATCGCCGACCAGCATTTCGCCCCGACCCAGACCGCGGCCGATGCGCTGCTGCGCGAAAATATCGCGCCTGCCACGGTCCATGTGACCGGCAACAGCGTGATCGACGCCCTGCTGTGGACGCAAGGCCGGATCGCGGCCGATCCGTCGCTCGCCGCCGGGCTCGACCCCGTCGCAAAGCGATTCTCCGGCCGACGGATCATCCTGGTGACGACGCACCGCCGCGAGAATTTTGGCGGCGGAATGGAAGAGATCGCCCGCGCGATCGGCCGCATCGCCGAGCGCGAGGACGTCGCGGTCCTGTTCCCCGTGCATCCCAACCCCAACGTCGTGTCGGTGATGGACGCGATGCTGGGCGACCGGCCGAACGTCGCACGGATCGATCCGCTCGATTATCCGCATTTCATCCGGGCGCTGTCGATGGCGCATATCGCGCTCAGCGACTCGGGCGGGGTGCAGGAAGAGGCGCCCGCGCTCGGCAAGCCGGT
>DASTEN010000464.1:0-4905 GCA_035709645.1 Sphingomonas sp. | reverse complement strand
CTCGCCGCGCTTTTTCTCAGCACGACCGCCGCCACGGCGCAGGTCCAGAACACCCAGCCGGCGGCGACCGCGCCGTTCACCACGCGCATCCCCGAAGCGCGCGACGTCGCCTATCCCGGCGTGCTGGAGCTGGAGGTCGATGCGACCAACATCGGCCAGGGCATCTACCGCGTGAAGCAGCGCGTGCCCGTCGCGGCGGCAGGCCCGCTGACGCTGCTGATGCCGGCCTGGCTGCCGGGCAAGCATGCCGCGCGCGGCGAGATCGAAAAGCTGGCCGGGCTGAAGATCACCGCGAACGGCAAGACCATTGCGTGGACGCGCGACCCGGTCGACGTCTACGCCTTTCACATCGACGTGCCGGCAGGCGCGAAGGCGGTCGACCTCGATTTCCAGTTCCTCGGCGCGACCGCGGGCAACCAGGGGCGCATCTCGATCGCACCGAACATGCTGAACCTGCAGTTCGAACAGGTCAGCCTGTACCCGGCCGGCTATTACACCCGCCGCATCCCCATTCTCGCGACCGTGAAATACCCCGCCGGATGGACCGCCGCGTCCGGCCTGCCGAGCCGCGCCAACGGGTCGACCTATGCCTATCAGCAGACCGACTATGAAACGCTGATCGATTCACCGGTCTTCGCCGGCCGCTATTTCAAGCGGTGGGAACTGACCCCGCGCGTCGGCCTGAACGTCGTCGCCGATTCGCCCGAGGAACTGGCCGCCACGCCCGAACAGATCGACAAGCACAAGGCGCTGGTCGACCAGTCGGTGAAGCTGTTCGGCGCACAGCATTACGACAAATATGAATTCCTGCTCGCGATCACCGACGAAATGGGCGGGATCGGGCTGGAGCATCACCGGTCGTCGGAAAACGGTGTCGATCCGGGCTATTTCAAGTCGTGGGCGGATGCGGTGGGCGATCGCGATCTGCTGCCGCACGAATTCACGCATAGCTGGAACGGCAAGTTCCGCCGCGGCGCCGACCTGTGGACGCCCGATTTCAAGACGCCGATGCGCGACAACCTGCTGTGGGTCTACGAAGGGCAGACGCAGTTCTGGGGCCTGATCCTGGGCGGCCGTTCGGGCATGCTCAGCAAGGACGAGGTGCTCGACAACCTGGCCAATTGGGCGGCGGCGCAGGACCTGACCAAGGGCCGCCAGTGGCGTCCGCTGGTCGACACCACGCACGACCCGATCATTTCGTCGCGCCGCCCCAAGGGCTGGCTGAACTGGCAGCGCAACGAGGATTATTACGTCGGCGGCGCGCTGGTCTGGCTGGAGGCGGATGCCATCATCCGCGAACGCACCGGTGGTACCAAGTCGATGGACGATTTCGCCCGCGCCTTCTTCGGCATGCGCGACGGCGACTGGGGCACGCTGACCTATACGTTCGACGACGTCGCCAAAACGCTGAACGCGGTGACGCCGTACGACTGGGCGACGTTCCTGCGTGACCGCGTATACCAGGTGAACACCGCGACCACGACCGCCGGCATCACCCGCAACGGCTATCGCCTGACCTACACCGACACGCCGAACGCCGTCGCCAAGTCGGGCGAAAAGTCGGCGAAGACGACCAGCTTCGCCTTCTCGCTCGGCATGACGGTCGCGAACGACGGCGCGGTGCGCGCGGTCGTGTGGGATTCGCCTGCGTTCAACGCCGGCATGGATGTGTCGACCACGATCGTGGCGGTGAACGGCGACGCCTATTCGGCCGACAGGCTGAAGGCGGCGGTGACCGCGGCCAAGACGTCGAAGGATCCGATCAAGCTGCTTGTAAAGAACGACACCAAGTACCGCGACGTCGCACTCGACTATCACGACGGTCTTCGCTACCCGCGCCTCGAAAAGGTGGGAACGGGCGAAACCGGCCTGGACCGCCTGCTCGCGGCGAAATAACCCGGTCGCCCTCACCCTCCCACCGCCTGACGGCGGCGGGCCCCTTCCCCCTCCCATCGGGAGAGGCAGGGAGGCGCAAAGCGCCGGAAGGGTGAGGGCGATCACAATACAGGGAAGAGACAAGACATGCGGATCGACCTGATCCCGGTGGGCGACGACCCGCCCAACAGCCTGAATGTCATCATCGAAGTGCCGGTGGGCGGCGAGCCGGTGAAGTACGAGTTCGACAAGGCCAGCGGCGCGCTGTTCGTCGACCGGATCCTGCACACCCCGATGCGTTATCCGGCGAACTACGGCTTCGTGCCCCACACGCTGTCGCCCGACGGCGATCCCTTGGACGCGCTGGTCATCGCCCGCTCGCCGTTCGTGCCGGGCTGCGTCGTGCGCGCACGGCCCATCGGCGTGCTGAACCTGGAAGACGAAGCCGGCGGCGACGAAAAGCTCGTCTGCGTGCCGGTCGACACCACCTTCCCCTATTATTCGGACGTCGGTGAACGGCAGGACCTGCCCTCGATCATCTTCCAGCAGATCGAGCATTTCTTCACCCACTACAAGGATCTCGAAAAGGAGAAGTGGGTGCGGATCGGCAAGTGGGGCGACGCCGCCGAGGCCCGCCGCATTACGCTGGAAGCGATCGAGCGTTACGAAAGCGACAAGGAAGCCGCCAAGGCATCGGTCGATGCGACCGGCGTCGACACGCCGCAGGGGTAGCGTTCCGGTGCTCCCGCGACGGCGGGAGCCCAGGGTCACGGGCGGTGTCGCCTGCGGCCCCGGGTTCCCGCCTTCGCGGGGATGACGGTTTTTGGGTTCAGGCCTTCTTCGCGCGCGCCTTCTTTGGCGCCCTGAGGCCCGCCTCCAGCCCCAGACGCGACCAGCGCAGCATCGCGTCAGGGTCGTCGAACACGTCGTCGGGCGCGCGGCGGTAGTTCATCGCGCTTACCCGCCCATCGTCGAAGGTGAAGGTGAAGCGATCCGCGCCTTGCGCGTCCCAGATCGCGTCGCTGACCGCATCGGCCTTGAACCGCAACACGCCCTCCGACGTCAGGATCGCGAACACCTGCCCGTCGAGGTAGAGCGTCGCTCCCCCCATCATCGCCCGTTTCGTCAGGGTTCCGAGCGGCGCGGTGCAGTCCGCGATCCAGTCGATCAGGCCGGTATCGATCGCCATCAGTGCCCGCTCGTCAGCTTCAGGCCCGCGATGCACGCCACCGCCCCCAGGATCAGCAGCAGCCGGATCGGCGTCGCGGCTTCACCGAACCAGACGATCCCGATCAGCACCGTCCCCAGCGCGCCGATCCCGGTCCATACCGCATAGGCCGTGCCCATCGGGATCGATCGCGACGCATATTCGAGCAGCGCCATCGACAGCGTCACGCTGACCAGGAAACCCAGCGTCCAGGGAATGTTGCGGAACCCATCGGCGTAGCGCAGGCAGGTCGTGAATCCGACTTCGAAGACGCCGCCGAGCAGCAGCCAGACCCAGGCCATCAGCCCCGCCCCGCCAGCCGCGGCAGGGCGTCGCCCGACACGCGATACGTCCGCCATTCGTCCATCGGCACCGCGCCCTTCGACAGGTAGAATCTTATCGCATTCTCGTTCCAGTCGAGAACGGCCCATTCGAACCGCGTGCAGCCCCGGTCGACTGCGATACCCGCCAGATGCGTCAGCAAGGCCGCACCGACGCCCTTCCCGCGGGCTTCGGGCGTCACGTACAGATCCTCAAGATACAGCCCGCGCCAGCCGGTCCAGGTCGAGAAGTTGAAGAAATACAGCGCCATGCCGGCCGGCGCGCCATCGACTTCGGCGATGACGGCATAGGCCGCGGGCTGGTCTGCGAACAGCGCATCGTCGAGCAAAGCTTCGGTCGCGACGACCTTGTCGGCGGCGCGTTCGAAATCGGCGAGTTCGCGGACGAAGCGCAGGATGGTCGGCACGTCGGCGCGGGCGGCGGGGCGGAGCTGGATGGTCATGGGACGGTCTTAAGCTGCCGCGCGGCGGATATGAAGCGATCCCGTGCTGCCGCGCAGGCGGGAGCCCAGAGCCGCACAGGACATCGCGTCGTAGCCCCTGGCTCCCGCAGTCACGAAAGCGCGTTAGCCTAGACCACCACCGGCTTCGACCGCGCCGCGACCAGCGATCCCGCCACGATCGCCACCGCCCCGGCGACCGTCCACGGCGACAGCGTCTCGCCGAACACCAGCCACCCCAGGATCGCTGCCCAGACGAACGACGTATATTCGGTCGGGGCGAGATAGCTCGCCGGGCCATGCCGATACGCCCAGCCGAGCAGCAGCAGCGAGGTCACGGCCAGTATCGCGGCACCGACGATCCCCGGCCAATGCACCGCCGCCGGGATGCTGGCGAACCACGGCGCCGCGGGGATCAGGCAGGCGCCGACGATGACGCTTTGCCAGAACGCGACCTCGACCGGTTCGGCGACCTGAGCCTGCGCGCGCATCAGGACGATGTTGAACGCATAGCATACCGCACTGGCCAGCACCGCCAGCGTGCCTTCGAACGCGTCCGCGCCCAATTCCGCCCGCGCCTGTCCGGTCAGGATCAGTGCGACGCCGACCGCGGCGCAGGCGCAAGCGACGACCGATCCGCGCGGCACGCGTTCCTTCAGGATCAGCGCGGCCAGGACCAGCGACAGGATGGGCGCGATGAACGCGAGCGCGATCGCCTGCGCCATCGGCACCCGCGCCAGGCCCCAGAAAAACGCCAGCGCCATCACCGTCGACACCAGTCCGCGAACGATATGCAGGCGCATCGCGGGGCGCGACGGCCAGGGACTGCGCGCGACGGCATACAGCGCGCCCGACACCAGGATGCCGGCCAGGCTGCGCCAGACCATCGTCGTATAGACACCGAGCGCGATCACCAGGCCCTTCATCACCGCATCCATGCCCGAGAAGACCAGAATGCCGAGCGCGGCGACACCGAAGGCAAGCGACAGGGGTACGGGCTTGGTGTCGGTCATCTTGCCCCGGCTGTCCTGCGGTTTCGCGC
>DASTEN010000463.1:0-2939 GCA_035709645.1 Sphingomonas sp. | reverse complement strand
CATCGGGCAGCAGGCCAAGCCGGCGCGCAACCTCCTGATAAGCCTCGACTTCGCCGCCAAGGTCGCGGCGGAACCGGTCCTTGTCCAGCTTTTCGCCCGAGGTCATGTCCCACAGGCGGCAGCCGTCCGGGCTGATCTCGTCGGCCAGGATGATCCGGCCGTAGTCGTTGTCCCAGATTCGGCCGAATTCCAGCTTGAAGTCGACCAGCCGGATACCGATTCCGGCGAACAGCCCGGTCAGGAAATCGTTCACGCGGATCGCCATGTCGGCCATGTCGTGCAGTTCGTCTTGGCTTGCCCAGCCGAAGCACAGGACATGCTCTTCGGAGATCATCGGATCGCCGAGCGCGTCGTCCTTGTAATAATATTCGACGATCGTGCGGGGCAGCGGCGTGCCTTCCTCGATCCCCAACCGCTTGCTGAGCGAGCCGGCCGCGACGTTGCGCACGACCACCTCGATCGGCACGATCTCAACCTGGCGAATGAGTTGTTCGCGCATGTTGAGACGGCGGATGAAGTGAGTCGGAATGCCGATCGCGCCGAGCAGCGTGAAGACATGTTCCGAAATGCGGTTGTTCAGAACGCCCTTGCCGTTGATCGTGCCCTTCTTCTGGGCGTTGAAGGCGGTCGCGTCGTCCTTGAAATACTGGATCAGCGTGCCGGGTTCGGGACCCTCGTACAGGATCTTTGCCTTGCCTTCGTAGATCTGGCGGCGACGGGCCATCGACAGTCCTTCAAATGCGTGCGCCCCGGCGGCGGGTGCAGCCGGGGCGGGATTGGCGGCGCCTATATCGGACGGGGACCGCGCGCGCAATCGGCCGACACGTCAGAAACTCGGCTGATCGGCGTCGCCGTCCCCGACCGGGCGGTGGATTCCGCATTCGGTCTTGTCCCATCCGCGCCAGCGACCCGATCGCGGATCTTCGCCGGGTTTCACCTTGCTGGTGCAGGGCGAACAGCCGATCGAAGCATAGCCCTCCGCCTCCAGCGGATGGCGCGGCAGGTCGTGTTCGGTGAAATAGGCATCCAGCCGGGCCTTGTCCCAGTCGGCAAGCGGATTGAGCTTCAACCGGCCTTCGTCTTCCTCGAACCGCGGCAGGGCGCGGCGGGTGCCGGACTGGAACCCCTTGCGCCCCGAAATCCAGGCATCGAAGGGGACGAGCGCGCGGCGCAGCGGCTCGACCTTGCGGATGTCGCAGCAGCCATCGGGATCGTACGACCAGCGCAGGCCGGTCGCATCCTTTGCGGCCAGCAGGTGCGGATCGGGGCGATAGACGCGCAGATCGGTGAAGCCCAGCCGCTCCGCCAGTTCGTCGCGATACTGAAGGGTTGCACCGAACATCTTCTGCGTATTGGTAAAAATCACCGGTACGGTCTTATCGACCTGCGCGATCATGTGCAGCAGGATAGCGGATTCCGTCCCGAACGACGACACTGCGGCAATGCGACCGTGCAGCTCGCCCGCGATGAGTTCGCCCAGCAGATCCTGCGTCGAAACGCCGGCAAAGCGTGCCTCAAAAGCCGCAGCGTCGGCGGCGGTGAAGGCGGGCGACACGTCGATGGTGTCGACGATGCGCGCGGCACTAGCCATGACGCAGCCTCCACACCGGCGCGCGATCGTCGGCGGCGCGCTGATAGACGGCGGCGTATCGATCCAGCGCGCGTTGCAGCGCGGCGTCGTCGATCGGCGCTTCGGGCGCGAAGCTGTCGAAGCCGCAACGACGCATCAGCGGGATCTGGTCGACCAGCACGTCGCCCTGCGCGCGCAATTCGCCCGCATAGCCCGCCTCGCGCAGGATCCGCGCGGTCGAATAGCCACGCCCGTCCCGGTAACCGGGAAAGGCGACTTCGACGAGCTTCAGTTTTGCCAGAAACGGCAGCAGAACGCGGACGTCGTCGCCCGATTCGACCCGCACCGCCTGCGCATCGTCCTGCCCGACGAAGGCGTCGAGCGTGACGGCCGGTTCCTCGTGCGCAGCGTCGTCGCGATAGCGTAGCAGCTCAGCCATAGATCGCCTCCTTGAACGGCTCCATGCCGAGCCGGCGATAGGTGTCGAGGAAGCGTTCGCCGGTCTGCCGCCGCGCGAGATAGACATCGGTCACCTTTTCGATCGCGTCGACCACGCCGTCTTCATCGAAGCCCGGGCCGGTGATCTTGGCGAGGCTCACATCCTCCGCGCCCGATCCGCCGAGCAGCAGCTGGTAGTTTTCGGTGCCCTTCTTATCGACGCCCAAAATGCCGATGTGGCCGGCGTGATGGTGGCCGCAGGCGTTGATGCAACCTGAAATCTTGAGCTTCAGCTCGCCCAGTTCCTGCTGACGACCGGCTTGGCCGAAGCGGGTTGCGATCTTCTGGGCGACCGGGATCGAGCGGGCGTTGGCGAGCGCGCAGTAATCTAGCCCCGGGCAGGCGATGATGTCGCTGATCAGGTCCAGGTTCGCCTCGGCAAGCCCGGCCTCCCGCAACACGGTCCAGATCGCGTGCAGATCACGCGTCGCGACGTGCGGCATCACGATGTTCTGCGTATGCGTGACCCGCAGTTCGTCGAAGCTGTAGCGTTCGGCCAGGTCTGCCATGACATCGATCTGATCGGCGGAGGCGTCGCCGGGGATGCCACCGATCGGCTTCAGGCTGATCGTGACGATGCTGTACCCCGGCTGCTTGTGCGCCGACACATTCTGGTCGACCCAGACGGCGAAGTCGGGATCGCTGCGATCGACGTCGGCGGACAAGCCAGTCAGGAACGGCGGTGGGGCGAACATCGCCGTGATCCGCTCCAGCTCCGCTGCGGGCGGGTCGAGGTCTAGCGCCTTGAGCCCGGCATGTTCCTCGGCGACCTGACGCGCATATTCCTCGGCGCCCAGCGCGTGAACGAGGATCTTGATACGCGCCTTGTAAATGTTGTCGCGACGACCGTGGCGATTGTAGACGCGCAGGC
>DASTEN010000462.1:0-2228 GCA_035709645.1 Sphingomonas sp. | reverse complement strand
TTCGCGCGCGGCTATAGCAGCGCGATGCCCGCACGCCAGCCGACGATCGGCAATCGCCTCGCCCCACCCCGCTTCCTCGCCTTCTGCGGGATCGCACTCGTCGCGGTGCCGCTGGCGATCGCCCGGTTCGACTGGTCGACGGGTACCATGATCGGCTTCGACGTGGCGGCAGCGGCGTTCCTCGGCTCGATCGTCCCGCTGCTGAGGACCGCCGACAGCCAGGCCATCCGTGCGTCGGCGGCGCGCAACGACGCCAACCGCCCGATGCTGCTGGCGATCACCGCGGCGACGTCGCTGGCGATCCTGGCGGCGGTGACGGGCGAGCTGATCGCCAAGGGCGCGCTGCCGCCGATCAAGATCGCGCTGGTGCTGGCAACGCTTGCCCTGTCGTGGCTGTTCGCAAACGCCGTCTACGCGCTCCACTACGCGCACGTCTTCTACCGCCGCGATGTCGCGGGCGGCGATGCGGGCGGCCTGGACTTTCCCGGCTGCCCGGAACCCGACTATTCGGACTTCGTCTACTTCGCCTTCACGCTCGGCATGACGTTCCAGACCAGCGATGTCAGCATCACCGGCCGCAGCCTGCGCCGGACCGTGACGATCCACAGCCTGGCCGCTTTCGTGTTCAACCTGGGCATCGTCGCCTTCACGATCAATGTGCTGGGGGGTGGCTGAACACTGGCGTCGGCATTAAATCGATAGGTAGTACCGGAGACTATCGATGGCGACTTCGCTGAAGATCGACGGTTCGACGAAAGACCGCATCCGCCGCCTCGCCGATGCCCGTGAGCGTACGCCGCACTGGATCATGCGCGAGGCGATCCGCGAATATCTGGAGCGCGAGGAAGCACGGGAAAGCTTCCTCGCCGATGCGATGGCGGCCTGGGAAGACTATCGTACAACCGGCCGCCATGTCGCCGGCGATGATGCCCTGGCCTGGCTCGCGACATGGGGAACTGCGGATGAGCGACCGGCACCCCCGTGCCGCGACTGATCCTGACCCAACGCGCGGTCACCGATGTCGAGCGATGTCGCACGTTCCTCGCCGAGCGGGATCATCGGGTATCGACGCGCGGCGCCGCGGCGCTCGCCGATGCGCTTCGCCGACTGACCGCGACACCCGCCATGGGCCGCCCGGTGAGCGCACGGCCACCGTTTCGCGAACTGGTCATCCCATTCGGCACGACGGGCTATGCCGCGCCGTACGTGCACGATACCAAGGACGACGCGGTCGTGATCCTCGCGCTGCGTCACCAGCGCGAAGCGGGTTACTGACCGGTCACGCCGCCTGCGCCGGCGCTCCGCTCGCTTCCATTTCCGCCGCCTTCGCCTCGACCAGCTTGACGATGTGGTCGAGCATGTCGGCATCCTCGACCGTGTGGTCGGTCACGCCGGACAGATAGACCATGTGCTTGCCATTGCCGCCGCCGGTCAGGCCGATGTCGGTTTCGCGCGCTTCGCCGGGGCCGTTGACGACACAGCCGAGCACCGACAGCGATAGCGGCGTGCGGATGTGCTGCAAGCGATCTTCCAGCGCCTGCACGGTACGGATGACGTCGAACCCCTGGCGCGCACAGGACGGACAGGACACGACACGCACCCCGCGGTTGCGGATGCCCAGCGACTTCAGGATCTCGAAGCCGACGCGCACCTCTTCCTCCGGCTCGGCCGACAGCGACACGCGGATCGTGTCGCCGATGCCGAACCACAGCAGGCTGCCGATGCCGATCGCCGACTTCACGGTTCCGCCGACGAAGCCGCCCGCTTCGGTGATCCCCAGGTGCAGCGGGCAATCGACCGCTTCGGCCAGCTGCTGGTATGCCGCGACCGCCAGGAACAGGTCGCTCGCCTTCACCGCGACCTTGAATTCGTGGAAGTCGTGGTCCTGCAACAGCTTGATATGGTCGAGCGCGCTCTCGACCAGCGCCTCGGGACAGGGCTCGCCATATTTCTCCAGCAGGTCCTTCTCCAGGCTGCCGGCGTTCACCCCGATGCGGATCGCGCAGCCGTTGGCCTTGGCCGCGTTCACGACCTCCTTCACGCGATCCGACGATCCGATGTTGCCCGGATTGATCCGCAGGCACGCCGCGCCCGCATCGGCCGCCTCCAGCGCGCGCTTGTAGTGAAAATGGATGTCGGCGACGATCGGCACGCGGGCGGCCCGGACGATACCCTTCAGCGCAGCGGTGCTTTCGACGTCGGGGCAGCTGACACGGATGATGTCGACG
>DASTEN010000461.1:0-3548 GCA_035709645.1 Sphingomonas sp. | reverse complement strand
CATCGCGGCATGTTCGGGCGGGCACGCCGGCGCCGGGCTTGCTTGTATCGCCGGGCTTGCCTGGATGGCCGGGCTTGCGGACGTTACCGGTGCGGGAACGGTCGGCACTGTCGCCGAATTCGTGCAATGCCCCATCGCGGCATGGTCCGGCGGGCACGCCGTCGCAGGCGCCGCGGCGCGGGGTTGCGTTCGTACCCCCGTCGACTGGCGCTGGGCCTTCGGCGTCGCCGTCGTCGCGGCGGGGCGGCTGACCGACCGGGGTTTGGCCCTCGCCGCCGGTTTGGGCGCGGGCATCGTCATGCCGGGCATGTGGCGATGATCGATCGCCTGCGCGGCGACGCCGGCCACGATCAACGCGAGCGCGATCATGCCGCATCCCCTTCGGGCCGGACGCTGACGACCTGCATCATCCCGGCGTGCATGTGATAGAGCATGTGGCAGTGGAACGCCCAGTCGCCGACCGCATCGGTGGTGATGTCGAACGTCACCGTGCCGCCGGGCTGGACCTGGACCGTATGCTTGCGCGGGGCGAAATCGCCGTGGCCGGTGACCAGTTCGAAGAAGTGGCCGTGGATGTGGATCGGATGGCCCATCATCGTGTCGTTGACCAGCGTGACGCGCACGCGTTCGTCCTTGCGGAACGGTATCGGCGCGGTCACCGCCGACAGCTTTTCGCCGTCGAACGCCCACATGTACCGTTCCATGTTGCCGGTCAGATGGATGCGCAACTGTCGTGACGGCGCACGCACGTCGGGATTGCGCGTCGTCGCCATCAGGTCGCGATAGGTGAGCACCCGGTGGCCGACGTCCGCCAGCCCCTGCCCCGGCTCGCCGGTACGGTCGACCGGCATCGGGGAGATGGTCTGGACGGCCGGCGTCTTGCGTACCTCCGGTGCATTCGCGAAGTCGCGCATGGAATGATCCATGCCGGCCATCGTGCCGGATGCGGCCGGGGCTTGGGACGGTGTACAATGCCCCATCGCCGCATGTTCGGGCGGGCAGGCATCGGGCTTTGCCGGTGCAGAGGCGCCATTCCCCATCGCGGCGTGGTCCATGCCCGGCATCGAACCATGGTTCATCCCCGGCATCGAACCATGGTTCATCCCCCGCATCGGACCATGGTCCATCGCCCCCATGCCCATGTCCTTCATCGTGGCGATGGGACGCGGGCGCAGCGCGGGCACCGCCGCCACCATGCCAGCGCGCGGGGCGAGCGTCGCACGCGCCATGCCGGATCGATCGACGCTCTCGCCGACCAGCGTGTAGGCGCGGTCCTCGCTCGGGGTCACGATGACGTCGTAGGTTTCGGCGACCGCGACCTGCATTTCGTCGACCGCCACCGGGCGGACCGGCAGGCCATCGGCCTGGACGACCGTCATCGTCAGCCCCGGAATCCGCACGTTGAACGTCGTCATCGCCGAGGCATTGATGACCCGCAGCCGCACGCGCTCGCCCAGGTCGAACAGGGCGGTCCAATTGTCGCGCGGGCCATGGCCGTTGACCAGATAGGTGTAGGTCGCGCCCGTCACGTCGGCGACGTCGGTCGGGTCCATCCGCATCGCCCCCCAGTCGCGCCGCGCCTTCGCCGACTGGTCGCGTCCCGCAAGTTGCCCGGCGAGCGTCTGCTTCTGGTAGTTGAAATAGCCGCCCTGCAACTTCAGGCGACGGAAGATCGCGTGCGGATGCAGCGGGCTGTGGTCGCTCAGCACGACGACGTGTTCGCGGTCGGATGCGATCGGGTCGGGGTCGGCGGGGTCGATCACGATCGGGCCGTAATGCCCCATCTGTTCCTGCAACCCCGAATGGCTGTGGTACCAATAGGTGCCCGACTGGACGACCGGAAAGTCGTAGGTGAAGGTCGACCGCGGCGCGATGCCGGGGAAGCTGACGCCGGGCACGCCGTCCATGTGGAACGGCAGCAGCAGCCCGTGCCAGTGAACCGACGTTTCCTCGTCCAGCGCGTTCTCGACGTGCAGCCGCACGCGTTGCCCCTCGCGCAGGCGGATCAGCGGCCCGGGCACCGTCCCGTTCAGCCCGATGGCGTGGCTTCGTCGGCCGTCGATGGTCATCATCTGGTGCGCGATGCGCAGGCGGATGTCGTCGCCCGCGACGACCGGCAGATCGCGGACCACCCCCGCCGATACCGGCTGCGCCCAGGCCGGATACCATGGCGCCAGCGCCGCCGTACCGCCCAGCACGGCGCCTGCCCGCAGGATCGTGCGGCGATCGATCGTCGAATCCGTCAGCATGACTGTCGCCATGCCGGTCCCTTACCCTAGGCACAATGCATGTTACGTGAACGAAATCACGCAACGCTTCGCCTTCAGCTTCGTATCTGCCGTCAGGGGGACCGGAACGTACAATCGATGTGGATCGCCAGTCGCATACGGCGCGCTCTTGCCGAAGAGCGTTGGGACTATGCCCCGCACGAGGCGCCGATCATGCCCGGATCGCCGGGATCGCCCGCGCATCCCGCGCGGCGCAAGGCGGCCTATGTCGCGGTCGCCGTGCTCCTGGGCCTGACCGGGGGGCTGGGCAACGCGCTGGTCGCGGTCAACACCGGCATGCTGGGCGGCTCGCTTGGCCTCGATCCGGTGCAGGTCGCGTGGCTGCCGACGGTCTATGTGATGACCAACGTCAGCATCAACCTGCTGCTGATCAAGTTCCGCCAGCAATTCGGCCTCAGGCCGTTCGCGCTGATCTTCCTCGGGGTCTATGCGCTGCTGTGTCTGGCGCATCTGTTCGTCAGCGACTTTTCGTCCGCCATCGCGGTGCGCGCCGCCAGCGGCATGGCCGCCGCGCCGCTCAGCACTTTTGCGCTCTACTACATCATGCAGGCGATGCCGCCGGCCGCGCGGCTGAAGGGCGTCGTGCTGGGCATCGGCATTCCGCAGCTTGCGACCCCGCTTGCGCGGCTGTTCTCGCCCGATCTGCTGGCGATGAGCCAGTGGCGTGCGCTGTACCTGTTCGAACTGGGTCTGGCGATCCTCAGCCTCGCGGCGGTGCTCGTCTTCCGCCTGCCGCCGACGGTGCGGCAAAAGGCGTTCGAGCGGATGGATTTCGTCACCTTTGCGCTGTTCGCCACCAGCATGGCGCTGTTCGCCGCGGTGCTGGGCTTGGGCCGCGTCGTGTGGTGGACGCAGGCCGGCTGGATCGGCTGGGCGCTGATCGTCGCGATCCCGATGCTCAGCGTCGCGCTGCTGATCGAACACGGCCGCGCCAACCCACTGCTCAACACCCGCTGGCTGGCGAGCGCGGATATCGTCCGCTTCACCATCGTGACCGTGATGGCGCGCATCGTGCTGTCGGAACAGACGCTGGGCGCGGTCGGATTGCTGACCGTGCTGGGTCAGACCAACGACCAGTTGCAGACATTCTACGCGATCATCGCGCTCGCGTCATTGGCGGGCGTGGCGGTGAGCGCGATGACGCTGGACGTCCAGCGGCTGAGCCATCCGGTGATGCTGGCGATCGGCCTGGTCGCCATCGCCGCCGTCGTCGATTCGCATTCCACCAGCCTGACGCGCGCGCCGCAGCTGTACGTCACG
>DASTEN010000460.1:0-2107 GCA_035709645.1 Sphingomonas sp. | reverse complement strand
TCAACTAAAGAGGGTTTTCGACAGTGTCAGTGTCGCGGTTCAACGCGTCCGTCGCCGATGCCAAGTGGCAGGCGGCGTGGGACGAGCGCGGCACCTTCGCCGCAGACGATTCAAGCGCAAAGCCCAAGAGCTACGTGCTCGAGATGTTCCCCTATCCATCGGGGAAGATCCACATGGGCCACGTCCGCAACTATACGATGGGCGACGTGCTGGCGCGTTTCCGCCGGATGACCGGCCACGAAGTGCTGCACCCGATGGGTTGGGACGCGTTCGGGATGCCGGCCGAAAACGCGGCGATGGAAAAGGGCGTCCATCCCGGCGCCTGGACCTACGACAATATCGCCGCGATGAAGGCGCAGCTGAAGCGGCTGGGCTTCGCGCTCGATTGGACCCGCGAATTCGCGACGTGCGCGCCCGAATATTACGGGCACGAACAGGCGCTGTTCCTAGATCTGCTGGCGGCGGGTCTGGTCTATCGCAAGGAATCGGCGGTGAACTGGGACCCGGTCGACATGACCGTGCTGGCCAACGAACAGGTCATCGACGGTCGTGGCTGGCGATCGGGTGCGCTGGTCGAAAAGCGCAAGCTGAACCAGTGGTTCCTGAAGATCACCGACTTTGCCGACGAACTGCTGGAGGGTCTGGGAACGCTCGAGCATTGGCCCGACAAGGTTCGGCTGATGCAGGAAAACTGGATCGGCAAGTCTGAAGGCCTGACCTTCGACTTCACGGTCAACGACCCCGTCGGACCGGGATCGACGATCGCCGACGAACGCCGGATCGCGGTCTATTCGACGCGCCCCGACACGATCTTCGGCGCCAGCTTCGTCGCAGTCGCGGCCGATCACCCGATCGCGCTGGAGCTGGCCGCGGTCGACACCGACGCGGCGGCATTCGTCGAACGGTGCAAGGCCGGGGGAACCACCGCCGCCGAACTGGAAACGCAGGAAAAGCTGGGATTCGACACCGGGCTGACGGTGCGGCACCCCTTCGATGCCGATTGGGCCCTGCCCGTCTACATCGCGAATTTCGTGCTGATGGACTATGGCACCGGCGCCGTGATGGGTGTGCCGGCGCACGACCAGCGCGACCTGGATTTCGCCCGCAAATACGGGCTCGACGTCCGCCGGGTCGTTGCCGACGGCGATCTGACCGGCCCGGTGTTCGAAGGCGACACCGCGTACACCGGTGCGGGCCGCCTGGTGAATTCCGATGTCCTCGACGGCCTCGACGTCGCCGAGGCCAAGCGTGCGGTGATCGAACGCGCCGAGGCGGGACACTGGGGCAAGGGCACGACCGTGTGGCGCCTGCGCGACTGGGGCGTCAGCCGCCAGCGCTATTGGGGCACGCCGATCCCGATCATCCACTGCGACGCGTGCGGCGTCGTGCCGGTGCCGAAGGACCAGCTGCCGGTCGTGCTGCCGGATGACGTCAGCTTCGACCTGCCGGGCAATCCGCTCGACCGCCATCCGACGTGGAAAGCCGTTCCCTGCCCGACCTGCGGGGCAGACGCCCGGCGCGAAACCGACACGCTCGATACCTTCGTCAATTCGAGCTGGTATTTCATCCGCTTCGCCAGCCAGCCCGACGACCAGCCGTTCGACAAGGCGGTCGCCGAGAGCTGGCTGCCGGTCGGGCAATATATCGGCGGTGTCGAACATGCGATCCTCCACCTGCTCTACGCGCGCTTCTGGACACGCGCGCTCCGCCGGATCGGCAAGATCGACGTAGCCGAGCCCTTCGCCGGGCTGTTCACGCAGGGCATGGTGACGCACGAGACCTACAAGGATCCCGCCGGCACCTGGCTGGCGCCCGAGCAGGTCGCCGACGGCAAGGTCGTCGCAACGGGCGAACCCGTAACGGTCGGCCGCGTCGAGAAAATGTCCAAGTCGAAGAAGAACACGGTCGATCCATCGCCGATCGTCGATCGCTACGGCGCGGACGCGGTGCGCTGGTTCATGCTGTCGGACTCGCCGCCTGAGCGCGACCTGCCGTGGAGCGAAGCGGGGATCGAGGGTGCCTGGCGTTTCGTCCAGCGCGTGTGGCGCCTGGTCGAGACGAATGCGCCGAAGCTGAGCGGCGACGTGGCGTTGACCGACGATGGCAA
>DASTEN010000459.1:0-4350 GCA_035709645.1 Sphingomonas sp. | reverse complement strand
CAGCTCTACTACGTCGAGGAACTCAATCTCGAGGAAATCGGACAGGTGCTGGACGTCGGTGCCGCGCGGGTCTGCCAGATCAAGAAATCGGCGCACGACCGGTTGAAGAAGGCGCTGACCCGGCGGCTGTGACCATCCGTGCTCTCGCGCAGGCGGGGGTACATCGCCGCAAGCGACGACCGTTGTAACCCAGGGCTCCCGCCTGCGCGGGAGCACGGTTTGATCATGCCGGCGCCACGATCCCCACCGGCCCGACATCCGCCGGCTCGCCGCGGGAATAGGTACCCGTCAGCAATCCCGCCGCCAGCACGCGTCCGCGCATCGCATCGACGATGTCGCCGCGGCTGGGCGTCGCGCCGGGATCGGCGGCGTCCTTCAGAGCGAAGAGTTGGAAGGCGTAGCGATGCTCGCCGTGCCCGGTCGGCGGATCGGGCGGCAGCCAGCCCTCCCGCAGGTAGGAATTGCGCCCGACATCGCCGCTGGCCGTGCCGTCTCCGTCGGCCACGATCGCGCCCTCGGCCAACTGCCCGTCCTCGGCCGGCAGATCCCAGACGATCGCGTGCACGAGCGGCGTGGGCGTCGGCGCGTCGGCATCCTCGACCAGCAACGCCAGATGCGACGCTTCCGCAGGCACCCCGGTCCAGAACAGCGGCGGTGACACGCCATCGCCGTCCGCGGTGAACCGATCAGGGATGCGAGCGCCGTTGGCAAAGGCCGGAGACCGCAGATCGATCGCGGCAAAGCTGCCGAGGCCGTCCTGGACGATCGCGAGCTTGTCGGTGCCGGCACGCAAGCCCTTCAGGGCATTGCCGAGCCAATGGGGGATATGTTCGAGCATGAAGGCGTCCGCTGGTCAGTAAGGATGGAACCAGTAAACGCCGCGTCCGACCCGATAGTGCCGGAAAAGACTGTTCGGCGATGGATTCGCCGATCGCGGCACATAGTACCCCCATCCTCCATCGAAAAATGCGGTCGTAACGATGTCGACCCCGCTCTCATTCACGAGGACGAAATCGGGCTTTAGTGCGGCGATCGTCGGTGGCAGCTGATCGATTGGTACATCGATGAAGGACTGTGACCGGGGTATGGGACGCTGCATCAATTCACCCGCTTCACGCCGGATGCCTTCCAGCGTCGTCGGATTTCCCGTCGGCCCCATGCATCCAAAGGGCAGGACGAGCAGTGCCATCGCGATCACTGCCCGCCACGGCAGCATTACAGGTCCAGCTTCTCGTAATCCGCCGGCGGGCTGACGATTTCCATGCGTTCGGCGAGCAAGGGTCGGAAGCTCGGGCGGCTCTTCATGCCGACGTACCAGCGTTTCGCCTGTTCGTGACTCTTCCAGTCGATGCCGCCGAGGTAATCGGCGACCGAGATCTGCGCCGCCGCCGCCAGGTCCGCGAGACTCATCGTCGCGCCGGCCAGCCAGGTGCGGTGGTCGAGCAGATAGTCGATGTAATCGAGGTGGCCGACCGCGGCGCGCATCGCTTCGCGCAGCAGCGAGGCGTCGGGCGTGGAGCGGTGGACGACGCGCTTCAGCATGCGTTCGTTGAGCAGCGGCGCGGTGATGTCGCGGTAGAATTGCGTGTCGAACCAGGCGACCAGCCGGCGGATCTCGGCGCGGTTGGCGGCCGTGCCGTTGATCATCGCCGACTTCTCGACCGTTTCCTCGAAATACTCGCAGATCGCCATCGAATCGATCAGCGGCGCGCCCGGGCGGTCGGTGTCGATCATCACCGGCGTCTGCCCGGCCGGGTTCATGTCGAGGAATTCATCGCGCCGCTCCCACGGCGATTCGCGCACCGGGTCATAGCCCACGCCCTTTTCGGCCAGCAGCAGCCGCACCTTGCGCGAGAAGGGACACAGGGGAAATTGATAGAGCTGCCACATGCAGCCCTTATCTAGCGCGGACGGGTGACCCGTCTAGCGGCGACGATCAATATTCGTCGTCGTACTCGTCGTAACGCGGACCCGACAGCCCATTGCTGGCCAATAGCCCGCCGAGCGGCGCGATGGCAGCCTGCAACCGGCTGGCGGTACGGGCGAGTTCGCCGGACATGGTCAGAGCATCGCCGGCGACCATCCCCGCCCCGGCGACGGCGCGGCGGGTGTCGCTGTGCAGGCGCGCTTCGAAATGCGGATCGCGGCGACGTTCGATGTCGCGCAGCGTGTCGCTGGGCCGGATGTCGCTGCGCGGATCGGCGTAGCGCGCAAGCGGGCCGACGCGGGTGTCGAGTACGATTCCGGCGAGTGCGCTGACGGCTGCGGCGATGCCTTCCTGAGCCACAGGGTCTTGTAGCGTGCGCGCGGCATCGATTTCGGTACGCGACTGGGCGGCGGCCGGTACGGCGACCACGGACAGGGCCAGGGCGGCGGACATGAGACGCATGTTACTCTCCCGAGTCGAAACAGGAATGGGAGTGCTTATAGCACAAAGGCTTAGCCTTGGCTGAACGGGATTAGTCTGTCCCTCAAGCCCGTTCGTGCTGAGCTTGTCGAAGCACCGTACTTTGATACGCCTGCACTTCATTTGCGGCACGAAGTACGGCCCTTCGACAAGCTCAGGGCGAACGGATTTTATTCGGCCGCCTCCAGCGCCGCTTCCGAATCGTCCAGCGGATGCGCCAGCCGGCTGACCATCTCCTTCGGGCAGACTTGCCAGAAAGACCCGCGGATGCGGTCCCAGTCCTCGATCAGGCTGGCAGCGAATTTGCTGTCGGTCGCGGCGACGTGCCGTACGACCAGCGCGCGCAGCACGGCTTCCCAATGGCCCGATGCCAGGCGGCACCAGGTCAGCGTCTCCGGATTCACCCGGCGTTCGAAAATGCCCTCGGGATCGTAGACGAACGCCATGCCCCCGGTCATGCCCGCACCGAAATTCGCGCCGACGCCGCCCAGAATCACCGCCGTACCGCCGGTCATATATTCGCAGCCGTTGGCGCCGCAGCCCTCGACCACGACTTCGGCGCCCGAATTGCGGACCGCGAAGCGCTCGCCCGCCTGGCCCGCCGCGAACAGCTTGCCCGACGTCGCGCCGTAGAGCACGGTGTTGCCGATGATCGTGTTCTCGTTCGACGCGAGGGGCGACGACACCATCGGCCGCACCGCGATGATGCCGCCCGACAGGCCCTTGCCGACGTAATCGTTCGCATCGCCGAACACCTCCAGCGTCACGCCCTTGCACAGGAATGCGCCGAGCGACTGGCCCGCGCTCCCACGCAGGCGGACGGTGATGTGCCCGTCGTCGAGCGTCGACATTCCGAACGCCCGCGTGACCGCGCCCGACAGGCTGGTACCGACCGCGCGGTGGGTGTTCCGCACGCTGTAGGTCAGCTGCATCTTCTCGCGCCGGCTGAATACCGCCGCGGCATCCTTGATGATCTGCGCGTCCAGGCTGTCGGGCACCGCGTTGCGCCACGTATCGAGCGAATAGCGACGCTCGGCATCGGTCGCGTCGACTTTGGCGAGAATGGGATTGAGGTCGAGGTCGTCGAGATGTTCGGCGCCGCGGCTGACCTGGCGGAGCAGTTCGGTGCGGCCGATCACTTCGTCCAGGCTCTGCACGCCCAGCCGTGCCAGGATCTCGCGCACTTCCTCCGCGATGAAGGTCATCAGGTTGATGACCTTCTCCGGGGTGCCGTTGAACTTCTGGCGCAGCTTTTCGTCCTGCACGCATACGCCCACCGGACACGTGTTCGAATGGCACTGGCGCACCATGATGCAACCCATCGCGACCAGGCTCAATGTGCCGATGCCGAATTCCTCGGCGCCCAGGATCGCGGCGATGACGATGTCGCGCCCGGTCTTGAGCCCCCCGTCGGTGCGCAGCTTGACGCGTCCGCGCAGGGAATTGAGCGTCAGCGTCTGGTTGACCTCGCTCAGCCCCATTTCCCACGGCGTGCCGGCATATTTGATGCTGGTCTGCGGGGACGCGCCGGTGCCACCGTTGTGCCCGGCGACCAGGATGACGTCGGCATGCGCCTTGGCCACGCCCGCCGCGACGGTGCCGATGCCAGCCGACGACACCAGCTTCACGCAGACGCGCGCGCGCGGGTTGATCTGCTTCAGGTCGTAGATCAGCTGCGCCAGATCCTCGATCGAATAGATGTCGTGATGCGGCGGTGGGCTGATGAGCCCCACGCCCGGAGTCGCGTGGCGCAACTTCGCGATCAGCTCGGTCACCTTGAACCCCGGCAGCTGCCCGCCCTCGCCCGGCTTGGCGCCCTGGGCGACCTTGATCTCGATCTCGTCGCAGGCGTTAAGATATTCCGCGGTCACGCCGAAACGGCCGCTGGCGATCTGCTTCACGCCCGAATTGGCGTTGTCGCCGTTTTCATACGGGGTGTAGCG
>DASTEN010000458.1:0-10796 GCA_035709645.1 Sphingomonas sp. | reverse complement strand
GGGACCGGCGAAGCCGGTGGAGGGGCCAGCGGCACGATCGAGAGCGGAGGGCTTGCCCCTCCACCACCGCCGTTGGCGGTGGTCCCCCTCCCCCAGACAAGCTGGGGGAGGAATTTAGTCCAAATTCGGCCGCAGCCAGCGGGTCGCCTGTTCGACGTCAACGCCCTTGCGCTGCGCATAGTCGGCCAGCTGATCCTGCCCGATCCGTGCGACGCCGAAATAGGCCGCTTCGGGATGGCCGAAGTAGAAGCCGCTGACCGCCGCGGTCGGCAGCATCGCGAAGCTTTCGGTCAGCGTCGCGCCGGTCGCGTGGTGCGCGTCGAGCATGTCGAACAGCGTCACCTTCAGGCTGTGCTCGGGGCAGGCCGGATAGCCCGGCGCGGGGCGGATGCCGCGGTATTGCTCGCGGATCAGCGCGTCGTTGGTCAGCTGCTCGCCGGCGGCATAGCCCCACAGGTCGGTCCGGACGTGGAGGTGCAGGCGCTCGGCAAAGGCCTCGGCCAGCCGGTCGGCCAGCGCTTTCAGCAGGATGTCCGAATAATCGTCGATCGCCGCCTTGAACCGCGCCAGATGCGGTTCGATGCCATGGATGCTGACCGCGAAACCGCCGATCCAGTCGCCCTTTTCGTCGATGAAGTCGGCGAGCGACATGTTCGGCCGGCCCTCGCGCTTGGCGATCTGCTGGCGCAGGAAGGGGAGGCGGACGATATCCGTCCCTTCGACCAGATTGAGCATGTCGAAGCCGCGCAGTTCGTCGGCGTTGAAGTCGCCCTTCAGGTCGACGACGACGTCGTCCTCGTACCGTGCGCACGGCCATAGCCCGGCGACACCGCGCGCGGTCAGCCACTTTTCGGCGATGATCTTGTCGAGCATCGCCTGCGCATCGGCATAGAGCGACTTCGCACTCTCCCCGACGATCTCGTCGTCGAGGATCGCGGGGAAAGTGCCGGCGAGTTCCCAGGCGCGGAAGAACGGGGTCCAGTCGATATAGTCGCGCAGGTCGCTCAGATCCCAGTCGCGGAAGACGTGAACGCCGGGCTTGGCGGGGGCGGCGGGCTTCTGGCTGAAATCGGCCTTGAACCCATTGGCGCGCGCCTTTTCTAGCGGCAGCAGGTCGTTCTGCCCCTTGCCCTCACGCGCGGCGCGGACGGCGGCGTAGTCGGCGTCGGTCTTCGCCACGAAATCGTCGCGGATCGTGTTCGACACCAACGTCGTCGCGACGCCAACGGCGCGGGACGCGTCGAGCACGTGGACGACCGGCCCCTTGTACGCCGGCGCAATGCGCAGCGCGGTGTGGACTTTCGACGTCGTCGCGCCACCGATCAGCAGCGGCATCGTCATGTTCGACCGCTGCATTTCCTCGGCAACCGTCACCATTTCGTCGAGGCTGGGGGTGATCAGGCCCGACAGCCCGATCATGTCGGCGTCGTTCTCGTTCGCCGCCTCCAGGATCTTCGACCACGGCACCATCACGCCCAGGTCGACCACCTCGAAGCCGTTGCACTGGAGCACGACGCCGACGATGTTCTTGCCGATGTCGTGGACGTCGCCCTTGACGGTGGCCATGATGACGCGGCCCTTGCCCTTGGCGCCGGGTTCCTTGGCGGCTTCGATGAAGGGCAGCAGGTGGGCGACCGCCTTCTTCATCACGCGCGCGGACTTCACGACCTGCGGCAGGAACATCTTGCCCGACCCGAACAGGTCACCGACGACGTTCATGCCGTCCATCAGCGGGCCTTCGATCACTTCGATCGGCCGGTCCATGGCCTGGCGCATCTCTTCGGTATCCTCGACGACATGCGCGTCGATGCCCTTGACCAGCGCATATTCCAGCCGCTTGGCGACAGGGAAGCTGCGCCATTCGGCGGCCTGCTTCTCCGCGACCGCATCGGTCCCGCGGAAGCGTTCGGCGAGTGCCACCAGCCGCTCGCCGGCATCCGGGTCACGGTTGAGGATGACGTCCTCGCACGCGGTGCGCAGCTCAAGATCGATCTGGTCGTAGATGTCGAGCTGACCTGCATTGACGATCGCCATGTCCATGCCGGCAGGAATGGCGTGGTACAGGAACACGCTGTGCATCGCGCGGCGGACGGGTTCGTTGCCGCGGAAGCTGAACGACAGGTTGGAAAGACCGCCCGAGATATGGACGTGCGGGCAGCACGCCTTGATCTCTCGGCAAGCCTCGATGAAGTCGACGCCGTAGTTGTTGTGCTCCTCGATGCCGGTCGCCACCGCGAAGACATTGGGGTCGAAGATGATGTCCTCGGGCGGGAAGCCGATGCCCATCAGCAGCTTGTAGGCGCGCTCGCAGATCTCGACCTTGCGGTCCTTCGTATCCGCCTGCCCGACCTCGTCGAACGCCATGACGACGACCGCAGCGCCATAGTTCATGCACTTGCGCGCGTAGGTAAGGAACTGGTCGACGCCTTCCTTCATGCTGATCGAATTGACGATCGGCTTGCCGGACACGCATTTGAGGCCCGCCTCGATCACGTCCCACTTCGACGAATCGATCATCACCGGCACGCGCGCGATATCGGGTTCGGCGGCGATCAGCTTCAGGAAGGTCGTCATCGCGGCGTGCGCGTCGAGCAGCCCTTCGTCCATGTTGACGTCGATCACCTGCGCGCCGTTCTCGACCTGCTGGCGCGCGACCTCGACGGCACGGGTGTAGTCGCCGGCCATGATGAGCTTCTTGAACGCGGCCGATCCGGTGACGTTCGTGCGCTCGCCGACGTTGACGAAGTTGGTGGAGGAGGTGGTCGGGGTCATAAGTCTTCTCAAATCCTCCCCGCGAGCGGGGAGGATCGTTTACGCCGCCATCGTGAACGGCTCCAGGCCCGCCAGGCGCGTGCGCACCTCCGGCACCGGCATCGCCCGCGGGGGCAGCCCGCACACCGCATCCGCGATCGCCTTGATATGCGCCGGCGTCGATCCGCAGCAGCCGCCCAGGATGTTGACCTGCCCGCCATCGGCCCATTCCTTGACCAGCCCCGCGGTCGTAGCGGGCGCTTCGTCATAGGCGCCGAGTTCGTTCGGCAGCCCGGCGTTGGGATAGACCATGATCAGCGTATCGGCCATCGCCGACAGGGTCTTCACATGCGGGCGGAGTTGTTCCGCGCCGAACGAACAGTTGAGCCCGATCGTCAGCGGCTTGGCATGGCGTACCGCATGCCAGAACGCCTCGACCGTGTGGCCCGAGAGATTGCGGCCCGACAGGTCGGTCAGCGTCATCGACAGCATGATCGGCACGTCGCAGCCCAAGGCCTGACCCGCCTCCAGCACCGCCATGATCCCGGCCTTGGCGTTCAGCGTGTCGAACACCGTCTCGATCAGGATGAAGTCGGCGCCGCCCTCCAGCAGCGCGTCGACCTGTTCGCGATAGACGTCCTTCAGATAGTCGAAGTCGATCTCGCGATAGCCCGGGTCGTTGACGTCGGGGCTGAGCGACAGCGTCTTGTTGGTCGGGCCGATCGCACCCGCCACGAAGCGCGGGCGGCCGTCCTTGGCCGCGAATTCATCGGCGATGCTGCGGGCGAGTTTCGCGCTTTCGATGTTGATCTCGCGCACCAGATGTTCGGCACCGTAATCGGCCTGGCTGATGCGGTTGGCGCTGAAGGTATTGGTCT
Organism: Sphingomonas sp.; assembly: GCA_035709645.1. Taxonomy (GTDB): domain Bacteria; phylum Pseudomonadota; class Alphaproteobacteria; order Sphingomonadales; family Sphingomonadaceae; genus Sphingomonas. Next base: position 7,167 of record DASTEN010000458.1, on the reverse strand, counting down.
CGGCGATGTCGGCCCCGGCCTCGAAATAGGCGCGGTGGATCGATCCGGGCACCTCTGGCTTGGTCAGCGCAAGGATGTCGTTGTTGCCCTTCTGGTCGTGGCCGAGCGCCAGCGTGCCGGCGTAGTCGGCCTCGGAGAGCTTCCAGTTCTGGATCTCGGTGCCGAACGCGCCGTCGATGACGAGGATGCGCTGGGCGGCCTGTTCGAGCAGTTGCTGGCGGGGAGTCATCACTCTATCCTTCGTCATTCCCGCGCAGGCGGGAATAGATTGCGGCTGACGGCTCGGCTCTTTCGACCATCAGCGACTATTGATCCCCGCCTCCGGGGTCCCCGCAAAGTAGTACTTTGCGGGGTGCCCCTTTGCGGGGATGACGCATCCTAAGCGGCTTGCTTTGCCGCCGCCGCCTGCGGGCGCAGCCCCAGCAGGTGGCAGATCGCGTAGCTCAGTTCCGCGCGGTTGAGCGTGTAGAAATGGAACGCCCGTTCGCCGCCCGCATAGAGCTTGCGGCACAGCTCGGCCGCCACGGTCGCCGCGACCAGCTGGCGGGCGGCGGGGTGGTCGTCCAACCCTTCGAACAGCCGTGCCATCCACGGCGGAACCTGCGTACCGCACATCGCCGACATCTTGCTGACCGCGGCGAAGCTCATCACCGGCATGATGCCCGGCACGATCTCCGCCGAAATGCCGGCCGCCGCCGCGGCGTCGCGGAACCGGAAGAAGGTTTCGGGTTCGAAGAAGAACTGCGTGATCGCCCGCGTGGCACCGGCATCGATCTTGCGCTTCAGATTGTCGAGATCGGCGGTCGCGTCGCTCGAGTCCGGGTGGCACTCCGGGTACGCCGCGACCGAAATCTCGAACGGGTGGAGCTTGCGCAGGCCCTCGACCAGAGCCGCGGCATTGGCATAGCCGCCCTCAGGCGACTGAAAGGTCGCGCCGGCCGTCGGCGGATCGCCGCGCAGCGCGACGATGTGGCGCACGCCCGCGTTCCAGTAATCATCGGCGACCGCATCGATCTCCGCGCAGGTCGCCTCGACGCAGGTCAGGTGCGCGGCGACCGGAATGTCGGTTTCGCGCGCGATCCGGGCGACGGTCGCATGCGTCCGCTCGCGGGTCGTCCCGCCTGCGCCATAGGTGACCGACACGAACCGCGGGCCCAGCGGACGCAGCGTCTCGATCGACTCCCACAAGGTCGCGTCCATCTTCTCGGTTTTCGGCGGGAAGAATTCGAAGCTGACGGCGGCGTCGCCCGCCACATCGGCGAACAGCGGTGCGTCGAGCGCGCGGCGCGCCTCCTCCATCACTCCCAGACTTGCCTTCACGCGGCCTTCACTCCCTGTTCGCCGGCCTTGCGGCCCAGCCATAGTTTCACGGTCAATTCGCCGCCTTCCAGCGTTTCCGTCCGCACCGGGGCGAGCCCTGCCGCGGCGAACCAGCCGAGCATCTGGTCGTCGGAAAAGCCCAGGCGGACATGGGCATCGCGGGTCCGCAGATCCTCGCGGTCGTGCGCGTCGAAATCGACGATCAGCAATCGTCCGCCGACATCGAGCACGCGCGCCGCCTCCGCGATCGCGGCACCGGGGGCTTCGGCGAAGTGCAGGACGTGGTGCAGGATCGCGACGTCGCTGTCGCCATCGTCGAGCGGCAACGCATAGAGATCGGCCTGGCGCAGTTCGGCATTCGCCTGCTCCGCCAGCTTGCCGCGCGCCAGCCGCAGCATTTCCGACGACCGGTCGATCCCCAGCGCCCGGGTCGCCCGGGGCGCGAACAGTTCCAGCATCCGTCCCGTGCCGGTACCGATGTCGACGATCCGGCCCAGCGGGGCGGGGCCCAGCACCGTGTCGATCGCCGCCTCGACCTGTTCCTCGGCGACGTGCAGCGACCGGATCGCGTCCCATTCGCCGGCATGATCCTCGAACCATGTCGCCGCCGCCGCCGCCCGATCGGCACGCACCGCCGCCAGCCGCGCGCTGTCGGCGATTCGCCAGTGGTCGGTTTCGGTGGCGCCCCAGGCGTCGAGCGCGGCGAGCACCGGGGCGACGCGCACCGCATCGCCCAGCGCGACGAACACCCAGCTGCCCTCCTTGCGGCGTTGCGTCAGCCCGGCATCGCCCAGGATCTTCACATGCCGGCTGACGCGTGGCTGGCTCTGCCCCAGGACCTGCGCGAGTTCGCCGACGGACAGTTCCATCGTGCGCACCAGCGACAGGATGCGCAGGCGCGTCGCATCGGCAAGCGCGCGAAAGATGTCGAGGGCGGCGGTCATCGTGGAACGATCATATAAAGAAATCTTTATATGCGGTCAATCGATCGTCGACACGCACCCTTTTCGTTGCGCCAGCGTTGCGTATCGTCAGTTCAGACAGGAAAGGGACATACCGTCATGAAGAAGATCGTACTTCCGCTGGTTCTCGCCGCCGGCCTGGGCCTGGGTGCGTGCAGCGACCAGACGCAGCAGTCGATGGCCAACGACGTCGACAATGCGACCGCCGACGCCAATGCGACGATGCGCGAAGCCGGTGACGATGTCGAAGAAGCGACCGACGATGCGATGCGGTCGGCCGAAAATGGCGCGGATCGCGCAGGCGCCGCGCTGGACCGCACCGGCGACCGGATCGAAAACGGTGCCGATCGCGCCGTCGACGCGACTGGCCGTGCGCTGGATCGCGCCGCCGATGCGACCGGCAACGCCATGGTCCGCGCGGGCAATTCGATCCGCGACTGATGATGCGACCCCTGCGCCTCGCGCTGCTGTTACCGGCCGCGCTGACGATCGTCGGCTGCGGTTCGGACGAGGCTGCCGACCCCGGCGGCCTGACGGCCAGCGAGGCGCAGGAGTTGAACGACGCCGCGGCGATGCTCGACGCCAACGCAGTCGATCTGAACCAGGTGGTCGAGCCGGGAAATAGTTCATGACGCCGCGCAAGCTTGGCAGCACCGATCTGGAGATCGCCCCGCTGGTGCTGGGCGGCAACGTGTTCGGCTGGACGGCGGACGACGCGACCAGCTTCGCCGTGCTCGACGCCTTCGTCGACGCCGGTGGCACGATGATCGATACCGCCGACGTCTACTCGGCCTGGGTGCCGGGGCATCGGGGCGGCGAATCCGAAGCCGTGATCGGCCGCTGGCTGGCGCAGTCCGGCAAGCGTGACCAGGTCCTGATCGCGACGAAGGTCGGGATGCTGCCGGGCGAGGGCGGCGAGAAGCTGGCCCCGGCCCGCATCGCGGCGGCGGTCGAGGCATCGCTGCAACGGCTCGGAACCGATCGCATCGACCTGTATTACGCGCATCAGGACGATCCCGACGTACCGCAGGCCGACGTGCTGGGCGCGTTCGGCAAGCTGGTCGACGCCGGCAAGGTGCGCGTCGTCGGTGCGTCCAATTTCTCTGCGATGCGCCTGAAATCGGCCAACGACAGCGCGCGTGATCAGGGTTTGCCGCATTATCACGTGCTTCAGCCCGAATATAACCTGGTCAGCCGCACGAAATACGAAGGCGAGCTGGAGAATTATTGCATCGCGCAGAACATCGCGGTGTTGCCCTATTACGGCCTTGCCTCGGGCTTTCTGACCGGCAAATACCGTTCGGAGGCGGACCTGGGCAAAAGCGTCCGCGGCGGACGGATGGGTGACTTGCTGAACGGCAAGGGCGCCGATGTGCTGGCGGCGATGGATGCGGTTGCCGTCGAAACCGGCGCAAGCCTCGCCCAGATCGCGCTCGCCTGGCTGATGGCGCAGGACGGTGTGACCGCCCCGATCGCCAGCGCGACCAGCGTCGAGCAACTGCGCGAGCTGGTTGGTGCCTGGGATCTCGATCTATCGAAGGATCAGCTCGATCGGTTGACTGCGGCTGGGGCCTGAACCGCGCCGAATGGCGCCGGGACCAGGCTTTCGTTTTTCTGACGCGCCCCGCCAGCCGATATTCAGTCTCGTGCGTTTAGCGGCCTGTCATGGCCCGCTACGCGCCCCCGACCCGCGATCGTATTCCCGCCGCCATCGCCGCGGTCGCGCTTCCCGGCGCGTTGCTGTGGGCGCTGATCAGCGGACTGGGCGTACGGTTCGACCCGGAGGCGGACAGCCCGCTCGACCTGTTTACCGTCTTGCCCGACAAGCCGCTGGAGCGGACGTCGCCAAAACCCGAAACGGTCGAACCCAAACGCGCGCCCGACCTGCGCCAGGAAGCCGCCGCATCGCCACCCAATCTGCGCAGCCGTGCGACCGACATCGTCGCACCCAAGGTCGAACTGCCGGTGCCGGTGCCGCCGCCCCCGGTCGTGGTCGCGCCGGCGCCCTCGGTCGGTGTACAGGCGACGACCGGATCCGCGCCGATCCCGGGACCGGGCACGGGGGCGGGGGGCGTCGGCGACGGTTTGGGCAGCGGGGACGGCGGTGACGGCGACGGCGGCGGGGGCGGCGGGCGCGAGGAAACGCCGCCGCGCTTCCGCAGCGGGCGGATCGGCGATGCCGACTTTCCCGATGCCTTGCGCGAAACGACCCGTGGCGGGGTGGTCGGCGTCCGCTATACCGTCCGCACCGACGGGCGCGTGACGAACTGTCGCATCACCCGCTCGAGCGGTGAACGTCTGCTCGACCAGACGACGTGCCGGCTGATCGAACAGCGGTTCCGCTATCGCCCTTCGCTCGACGGCTATGGCCGCCCGGTGCAGGCCGACATCGTCGAGAACCACGAATGGGTGAACGAAATGACCGAAGAGGACTTCCGCGAACCGCCGAGGATCGAGCGGCGCCGGCGGTGGTTTTGACGGACCAACTAACCGTCGTCATTCCCACGAAGGCGGGAATCGCTTCTGGCTGACTTTGGTTATTCGCGCGAAGACCAGCGGCTATTGATCCCCGCCTTCGCGGGGATGACGAAAGCAAGCGGGGCGGTCATTTCCCCCAATCCCCCGCCGCCGCCATCCACACACTGACCGCCGCTGCCGCCGCGGTATCCGCCCGCAATATGCGCGGCCCCAGCGACACCCCGACCGCCCCCGGCACGGCGCGCACCGCGTCGCGCTCCTCGGTCGTGAAGCCACCCTCGGGCCCGATCAGCACCGCCGCCGGTCCGGGGCGTGTGCGCATCGCGTCGAAGGCGGGTTCCCCGCCCGTTTCATCGGCGAAGTACAAGGTCCGCCCCGCGTCCCAGTCGCGCAGCACCGCGGGCAGTTTTGCCAGCTCGGCCAGCGCGGGCACCGCGGTCCGCCCGCACTGCTCGGCCGCCTCGATCATATGCGCGCGCAAGCGGTCGAGGTTCACCCGGTCGACCACCGTCCGCCGCGTCTCGGCCAGCACCAGCCGCGCGACGCCCAGCTCGCACGCCTTTTCCGCCAGCCAGTCGATCCGCCCCTTCTTCAGCGGCGCGGCCACCAGCCACAGGTCCGGCACGACCTCCGGCGCGCGCAGCCGATCGCGCACGACCAAGGTCAGGTCCCGCTTGCCGACATGCTCGGCCACCGCCAGCCACTCGCCGCTGACCCCGTCGAACAATTTTACCGGATCGCCGACCTTGGTCCGCATCACGGTGCCCAGATAATGCGCCTGCCCCCCCTCGATCCGCAAGGCGATGCCTTCGGACAGGGGCGGCTCGACGAACAGGCGCGGGGTCGATTGCGGCGGCCAGGCGGGAGTGGCGATCATGGTCGTCAGATGCCGCGCGTGGGCGCCCAAGTCGAGCGCAGGTGCGTCACTTCTTGCCGGCGACCCGCGTCCAGACCTGCTGCTTGCAGCCGAGCCGCCCGAACAGGCACCCCTCGCCGACCAGCGTGTTGGCGCCCTGCAGCGTGATCGTGCCCGAAAAGCTGCGGTCGAGGTCGGGGACATAGACTTCGCCCTCCCACACCCCGTCCGGGCCTTGTTCGAAATTGCGGAACAGCTGCGCGCCGACCAGCCGACCGCCGCGTTCCGCGACATCGGCCTTCGCCTTCGCGTTCGCCCACACGACCGTCCCGCACATCGCGCCCCGGCCGCATGGCGCGGTACGGATGTGGACGCTGTTCGCGGCATTCTTCCACACGCCCTGCCATTTGGGCGGCGGCGCGGAGGCGGCGGGCGCGGCGATCAGGGCGGCGGCTAGGATGGCGAGGATGCTACGCATGGCGGGCTTTCCGAAAACTACAACGCTGACGGGTTTAATCCCGCCCGTTTGAACAAGGCCTGTCCGGCTCGGGAGTTCCGGATCGCCTGAAGCTCGCATCCGATCGACGCGCGGTATCGACCGTCCGGTTCGCGGTGCAGAACCAATATCGTGCGATGGTTCGACCGAATCGTCGGGTCGCAACTCGACGTACGGATGACGAGCCGACGGACTGAACCGTGGTTTTGTTGCCGATCAGCGTCGGCGACGGTCCGGCGCGCCCTTTCACCGTGCGGTGCACCGTGATCGGTCGGTCGGCCGAGATCGCCTGTCCGAAGCCGAACGGTCCCGGGCTGCCGCACGCCGTCCGGTGCCACCACGACACGTCGCCGACGGTCGCCTCGACGATCAGGTCGGCCGCCGAAAGCGCGCGCGCGCCATCGGCGTCGATCTCCGCTTGCGTTTGATACCAGGGACAGATGCATGCCTCCGCGACCGGAGCCGCAATGCAAGCGATGGCGGCTCCGGTGGCGGCAAGGGTGCGCAGCATGGTGTCAGGCTACGCGAAACGGAAGGCTTGGCAACCGGCACCACGAACCATTTTCCTACATCGCCGCAATCTGTCACAGACGGGAGATGGCCTGTCGTCCGCCCGTTCCAGCCGCGTCGCGTCGATCGACGGATGCGCCGCACGTCTCAACTTTCTCAACTTACGCGCGATGATCCCGGATCAGATCGTCCCCGATACCGAACACCGCGGACTGGTCGGGTGCTTGCCGCCACGGCTGCGCGCCTATGCGCTGCTCGCCCGGTTCGACCGGCCGATCGGCTGGTGGCTGCTGTTCTGGCCGGGCGCCTGGGCAGTGCTGCTCGCGGGGGGATTGCAGACGCGCTGGCCGCTGATCGGGTGGTTCCTGCTCGGCAGCATCGCGATGCGCGGGGCGGGGTGCGTGTACAACGATATCGTCGACCGCGATCTCGATGCCCAGGTCGCGCGCACCGCCAGCCGGCCGGTGGCGAGCGGTGCGGTGTCGGTCAAGGCGGCCTGGGTCTGGCTGGTGGCGCTCAGCCTGGTTGGCCTGATCGTCCTGCTT
>DASTEN010000457.1:0-9698 GCA_035709645.1 Sphingomonas sp. | reverse complement strand
TCCAGCCGAGCCCATCCGGCGTCCTCAGGCGTGCCGACGAATACGCCTGGCCGCCCGATTGCGGCAATTTGGCGACGACGTCGGGCTCGCGGCGCGCCTCGATTACCAGGACGCCGCGTTCTATTCGTGCATTCTCGCGTCGATCACGGCTATAATATTGCAGTTCGCGATTGCCCCATCCCACCGCATTCCGATCGGTTGCGTAAGCCCAACGTGCCGGATCAGGCCGACCGGGACGATCGAACTCGTCGTTCCAGACCAAGCGATAGCCTGCGGGAGCGGGAATGACCGGCGTAGCGGTACGCGGGGAGGTGGCACAGGCGGAGACGGCGACCGCAGCGAATAGAATGGCGCGACGCATCAGAAACGTGCCCGAATGCCGAACAGGAACCGGCGGTCGTTCACCCCGAGCTGCAGCGGGCGTTCCTTTACGACGAAATAGTCGAAGTCGCGGGCGTTCGTCAGGTTGATCGCCTCCGCCGTGACCGAAATCTGCTTGGTGACGTCATAGCCGAGCGAGCCATCCAGCCGGCCAGTGCCCTGCGTGAAGACCGGCCGTCCGGCAAAGGTGCTCGACACGAAATCGTCGCGCCAATTGTAGGTCAATCGTAGCTGCGCTCCATATTTCTCATAATAGCCAGTCAGATTGTAGCTGTGGCGTGACAGCCCCTGGATCGGCAGGTTCTGATTGGAGATTTCGTCGAAACTGGGCGTCGTGGAATCGACAAAGGTGTAGTTGGCGCGGACGCCCAACCCGTCTAGGGGCGCCGGTAATTCGGCGAACGCATGTTCGAAGTTGACCTCTAAACCCTTGATCTTGCCGTTGCGACCGTTCGCCGGACGGGTCAGCAGATAGTCGATCGTTCCGCCCAGCAGATCGGGGCCGCGGACCGACAGCGTCTCGTTGACGATGAAGGCAGCGACGTCCTTGTAGAAGAAGGCGACCGACAGCAGGTCGCCACGGCGGAAATACCATTCGACCGACAGGTCCGCCTGTGTCGCGCGGAAAGGATCGAGGAAGGGATTCCCTGCGCTCGCCAGCAGCTGCGCGGGTTGGTAGGTCGTTGCGGCCGACAGCTGCGGATAGCCTGGGCGGGACATCACCTTGGATGCTGCAAGGCGTACCAGCAGATCGCGCGCCGGATAGAAGGTCAGGTTGCCGCTCGGCAGCCAGTCGCCGTAGCTATTGTTGAAATCCTGCGCGATATACCCGGGCGCCGTCGTCGTGGGGAAATAGCCGCGCGACATCGTATCGGTCTTCACATAGCGGACGCCGATGTTGCCGGTGAAGGGCAAGGCTGCGATGTCCCCGCGAAGATTGAGCTTGGCGTAGCCGGCGTAGGTCTTCTCGGCGACGGTCCAGCTGGCCGCATAGTCGAACGGCACAGCGTCGCCTGAAAGTCCTGCCAGCTGCAGCAACGTCTTGCCGCCGGCGCCGGTCAGAAAGTCCGGGTTGAAGGTCGTCCAGCCGCGCGGCACGGTACCCAACAGGTTGCCGAGAAAATCGTTTCCGCTAGGCAACGTCGCCTGGAACGCGTCGGCACCCAGCTGAGACACGAGGGTGGCGGTGGGTACGCGTAGCAGTGTGCTGGATGTCGCGCGGTAGAAGTCGAATGCGACGCCGCCGGTCGAGTAGCGTGCACCCGCCTCGAACGATCGCAGCCAGCCGGCATCGATCTTGTAGTCGACATCGACCATGTAAGCGGTGTCGTCGTTGCGAGGATCGCGTCGTTGGGTGGCGACCGTATTGCCAGCGTAGCTTGACAGCGAATTGAAGTCGATGTTGGGGAGTGCGATCGTCGGCAATTCGTTCGGGGAGCCGAAGTCGTAGACCATCGTCTGCGCGACGGCCTGCTGCAACACCGGATATATCCGCAGCAGCGGGGTGTTGCGGCCACGTCCCATCGACGCGAGTGCATGGATCGACAGACGTTCGGTAGCCTTCCAGTCGGCCTCCAGCTGGCCATTGAAATTGGTCTGCTTGGTCGGGATCGAGAAATTTTGCGCACCGAACGATACGCCCGTGATCTGCGCACGGAGCAGTGTCGCGTCCGGACTGATGACCGCGCCAGTCGTCGCGCTGGCGGGCCGATTGGTCGCGAACTGGATTTGGCGATAGTCGTTCTCGAACGAATATTCGAGATAATTGGCGGTCGCGCGCAAATCGAGGTTCGATGCCGGACGCCACTGGACGGTCGCCAGTCCGCCGATGCGTTCGCGATCGACATATTGCGCGACCAGCCGGATCTGGCGGGGCTGATAGACCTCGTCGCCGGTCAGCGGGCCGCTCGTGGCACTTTCGATTCGCCCGTTGCCGTTGCGATCGGTCAGCGCGACGCGATCCCAGGCGTTGATCTGTATGAAGTCGTTGCGCAGGGATCGTCGCTGGTAACTCAGGCTGAGCACAGCCCCGACCTCACCGACACCGGTCGACGTGCGACCCGCCGCCGTAATCGACAGCGTTGGATCCCAGGCCTTTCGATAGTCGGAATAGGCGGCTTGCGCGCTGCCGGCGATCAGTGTCTTCTGGTTGCGCTTCATGTCGAGCGGACGCAGCGTCGTCAGCCGGACGAGCGCCCCCAGCGAGCCCTCGACCTGATCGGCGGTCGGCGATTTGTACACGCGTATGCTCGAATAGAGCTCGGATGGGATGGATTCGAAATTGACCCCACGCCCGGTGTCGTTGCCGACCAGAGTCGCGCCATCAATCTCGAACCGGTTCTGAGTGAGGCCGCGAACCGATACGCCTGATCCTTCACCCAGGCTGCGGTTGATCTGGACGCCGGTGATGCGCTGAAGCGATTCGGCGATATTCTGGTCGGGTAGCTTGCCGACGTCCTCGGCGCTTATCGCATCAACGATTTGATCGGCATCCCGCTTGATCGCGAGCGCGCTCTCCTGCGATGCGCGAATCCCGCGGACGATGACTTCATTTGGGGAAGGGGTGTTTTCGCCGGCTCCCTCACCGGGCTTGTTCTGCGCCTGTGCCGGAATGCACGCCAACAGCGATGTCGCGGATGCAGCCAGCAACATGCTGCGTAGATCTGCGCCGCGCGCAAACGAATGAACCCTCATCGTCCCCTCCTGTGTCTTCCTGTCGGCGCGGCATCCATTGATGTCCGTCTGTGACAAGCTTGTCATTAGCTGAAAAAGCGGCATCCAGCAATGACATTGTTGTCATCTGGATGTGTTGGGCGTCAGGCCGGCGTTTCGCAAAAATATCGCGGCTTTGGCTAGCGTATCGGCAAAGGCGCTAGTCGCCAGCGTCGGTTCGCTCGCCCGTCTGTTGAAGAAGCCGTGTCCGAATCCTGAATATTCCTCGAACCGGCAGTTGCCATCTTTCGCGCGTATCGCGTCACACCAGTGTCGCACCGATTCGATGGGCACGATCTTGTCCTCGGTGCCGTGGAATATGATCGTCGGCGGCAGACTGGTCGCTGGCAAAAGCGCGGGTGAGAGTGACCGGGCGGTCGCATCGTCCAGGCGGACAGATTTGCGGATGGCCGACAGCGTCAGATCGACCACAGGATTGAACAGGATCAACGCTGCTGGCCGGCTTGCCGTCGATTCACGGATTGCGGTCATTGCAGCGAGATGACCGCCCGCGGATCCGCCGCCGATCACGATGCGCCGTGGGTCGATACCTAATGTCGCCGCGTGGCTGCGTATCCAGCGATAGGCAGCCTGCGCATCGTCGACGGCGTCGGTCGGGGTCGTCCTGTCGCGACAGAACACGCGATAATCGGCGACGGCGGCGACGAACCCAAGGTCGCGCAAGGCTTTGGCCTGATCCTGGAACTGGCCAGCGTTGCCATTGCTCCATCCGCCGCCGAAGAAGAACAATGCCGCGGGGCGATCCTTTGCCTCGCTTGCCGGCGTAAAGATATGAATGCGTAACGGACGGCCGGATCGCTCCGCATAGATCTCGGTCTTGGCGCCCGGCAAGCTCGGGTTTGGCGGGGCGCAGACCGGTTGGGACGGGGCTGGCGGTTTGGCCGGTGAATTCGCCTGCGTCAGGAAGGCGGCGAGCCCCAGAACACTCGCGACGACTAGATCGACCATTGGCACACTCCTGATGACATGCTTGTCATCGATGACTATCGAGGGCATCATGTGATTGCAAGTCGCCACTGCTTAGACCTCCGCGACGCCTACGTGCTCGGTCATTATCGGACTTGCTGCCGCCTGTGGGCACGATAGAACAAAGATTGATGACATTGATGTCACGACTGGAGAGGTAGCTATCGTGATTGGACGCAGACGCGTGCTCGAAACGTCGATTGGCTTGGCCGGCGCGGTGCTGGCCGGGAGCGGCGGGCGCGCCGCGTCGCCCGGGCGTCCGAACATTTTGTGGCTGGTCAGCGAGGATAATAACCCGTGGATCGGTGCGTACGGCGACCGCCTGGCGCACACACCTGCGATAGACGCTCTGGCCGCGCGAGGGATTACGTGGCGAAATGTCTATTCGGTCTCGCCCGTATGCGCCCCGTCACGGTTCGCGCTGCTGACCGGCGCCTATCCGCAGTCCTTCGCGCCGGCGCAGCATATGCGTGCGATCGGGCATGTGCCGAAGGAGATTGCGACCTACCCGCAACTGATGCGTGCTGCGGGCTATCGCTGTACCAACAACGCGAAGACCGACTATAATTGCGACATCGACCCGGCGGCGATCTGGGATGCTAGTGGGCCGGCGGCGCACTGGCGGGACACCCCCACAAGGCAGCCCTTCTTCGCCGTTTTCAACGACGGGACAACGCATGAATCGTCGACCTTCGCACCTGTCGCCGGACGCGTCCGACCGGAAGACGTGCGGATTCCGGCAAATCTACCCGATACGCCGGGAATGCGATCCGTCGCGGCGGGCTACCACAATCTGATCGAGCGAATGGATGGCAATGTCGCGAAGCGTCTGCGCGAACTCGACGAGGCAGGGCTTAGCGACGATACCATCGTTTTCTATTATTCTGACAATGGCGGCATTCTGCCGCGCTCCAAACGCTATTGCTACGATGAGGGGTTGCGCTGTGCACTCGTCGTTCACGCGCCGCCAAAATGGGCGCACATGCTACCCGCCGAGCCTGGATCCACGATCGATACGCCGGCCACACTGATGGATTTGGGCCCGACCGTGCTGTCGCTCGCCGGTGTCAGCGCGCCGGCGCATATGGCGGGCCGGCCTGTCCTGGGCCGCGACGCCGTTCGTGGCAAGCGCCTGGCGTTCGGGGGTCGGGGGCGGATGGACGAAAATATCGATATGGTCCGCACCGTGACCGATGGGCGTTGGCGCTACATCCGCAACTACATGCCGCACCGCCCGGCCGGCATGCACGGCGCCTACGAGTGGCTGGCGGCGAGTTATCAGGAGTATGAGAGGGGGTGGCGGGCAGGGACGCTAACCGTGGGGCAGGCGCGCTTCTTCCGGCCCCGCGACTTCGAGGAACTGTACGACCTGTCGACCGACCCGGCGCAAATCGACAATCTGGCCGGGCGCGCCGAGACGCGCGCGGTGCAGCAGCGGTTATCGAGCGCTCTCGATGCACAGATGGTGGCGATCCATGACAATGGCTTCGTTCCCGAAGGCATGGCGGGCGAGGGATGGGTAAAGAGCCGTGATCGGCGAATCTATCCTCTGGATCGCGTCATGCGCTTGGCGCAGCAGGCGGCGGGCGGGGAGATGAGGGACCTGCCGACTGTTGTCGCGGCTCTCGATGATCCGAATTCAATCTTGCGATACTGGGCGGCGACCGGAATTCTGGTGCGCGGATCGGCCGCCGCCGCCCACGCCCCGCGAGTTGCACAGATGATGGTTGATGACACTGAGCCGCTCGTCCGGGTCGTTGCGTGCGAGGCCTCGGCAGGGCTGGGGCAGGGGGAGGAGGCGGTTCGCCGGCTCGCCGATCTTGCTGGGGCGGGGCAGTCATGGCAGGTGCGGCTCGCGGCGCTGAACGCACTGGCGGCGCTCGGTCCGGCGGCGGCTCCCGCGCTGCCGGCGATTGATGCCGCCGCGACGTCGGACCAAGAATATCTTGTCAATAAGGGGCGGTATCTCGCAGCGGTGCTGCGCGGCACCTACGCGCCCGAATACCCCGTGTTTCCGGTTGAGAAAATGCACAATCCACCGCCTGCTCGCGAAACGGGAGGCCGGGCATGAACCGGGCATTGCGGCGGCGCGACGTGCTGATCGCGGGCGCGGCCGGTGTGCTGACGTCCACGGTCGCAGCGGCGCGTGCAGCTCCGCGCCGGCGGCCACCTAATTTTATCGTTGTCCAGTGCGACGACATGGGCGCCGGCGACTGGGGACGGGGCGCACAGGGTTTGATCGCGACGCCGCACCTCGACCGGCTGGCCCGCGAAGGTTCGACCTTCACCAACTTTTATGCCGGCGCCAATCTGTGCACCCCGTCACGCGCTGCGATGCTGACCGGACGCTACGCTATTCGCAGCGGGCTGGCGCGCGGCGTTATCCTGGCCGACGACGCACGAGGGCTGCCGATGTCCGAAGTTACGATCGCCGAGGCACTTCGGACAACGCACCGAAGCGCGCTGATCGGTAAATGGCATCTCGGGCACACTGGCTCAAGCTGGATGCCGACGGCGCATGGGTTCGATCTCTTCTACGGCCTGCCCTACAGCCACGACATCCGCCCGCTCTCTCTGTTTGAGGCGGGGGGCGGGCAGGTCCGGGAAGAGAAGGAGCCACCGCTCGACACGCTGCAGCAGCGATTTTGGGCCCGAGCCGAACGCTTCATCATCGACAATTGTGCGCAGCCCTTCTTCCTAGACCTGTCGCTGAGCTCGCCGCATCTGGAAAACTATCCGGTTGCGCCGTTCAAGGGGCGGTCGGCGGCCGGGCCTTACGGCGATACGGTCGAAGAGATCGACGACATCGTCGGCCGGCTGACAGCATTGCTGCGGCAACTGGAAATCGAGCGTGATACGCTGGTCTTGTTCACCTCCGACAACGGGCCGTGGTTCGAGGGATCGAGCGGGGGCGGGCGGGGACGCAAGGGCGACAGCGGCTTCGACGGTGGCTACCGTGTGCCGATGATTGCCTGGCAACCCGGGACGATCCCGGCTGGGCGGGTGCGCGATGCGATCGGCATGAGCATCGATTTCCTGCCGACCTTTTGCGCGATGACAGGCACGCCTCCGCCGGCCGGCGTGACGCTTGACGGGCGCGACATTTCGGCGATGCTGCGGCACGGGGCGGTCAGTCCGCATGCGGAAAGCGGGCTGGTCCTATTCGATAACGAGGACGTCGTCGGCATCCGCACGCAACGCTGGAAATATGTGCTTGGCGACTATTATCGCGGTCCGTTGATGGGCCTTGACGCGCGTGGCTATCCGCAGCTCTACGACATGACACGTGACTCGAGCGAAAGCTATTCAGTGGCGGCGCGCGAGCCGCAAATGCTGGCCACGATGCGCGACCGGATCGCAGCGGCGCGCGCGACGTTTGGCCCGCTTTCGACCGGGCCGTCGGGCATCCGCCAGCCCAAGGAGCCTTCGCCCGCCGCCTACTGAGCCTCGGTCCAGGATCGCATGACCAATCCCGAGCCGGCCGGAAATAGTGGATCGACGGTGTCGTTGGGCCGGTCGGATCGCTGCGCGAGAACGGCGGCCATGGATCGCGGCAGTTCGAACGGCAGTCGGCCGCCGGGCGGCGTACGCCCGGTGAGTGCGTCGAACAATGCCATGTCGGACATGCCGAAATTGGCGAGCACGACATCGGCCGATGGCAGGATTTCCGTCAGGATTGCTGGCCGCTCGAGCGTGATCGCGAAGACGGTCGGAATGCCCGCGCGATGAGCGCGCTCCAACGCCACACGATCGGCGTTGTCGGGCTTAAAGTCGAGGTCGCCTTCGCGGTGGAAGCCGCCGAACAGATAATTGGCATGCGGCCGCTGAAATGGGGTTTCCGCGCGGATCAGCGCAATCTCGGCCTGGCGCGGATCGGCGACGACGATGAAGCCGTTCCTGATGGCAACCTCGGCGGAAATCCCGTGGAGCCAGATGCGCCGCGCTGCGCCAGCAAGCGGAAGCAGGCCCTGCGCGTTTTTTAACAGGACCGCCGCCCGAGCCTGTGCCTCGCGACCGGCGGCCATGTCCGCTGGCGTGCCAACGCGCGCCGCGGTTGCTGTGGCGTCGACGTAGGGGTTTTCGAAGAGGCCCTGTTTGAATTTGTGAATCAGGATACGTGTCACGCTAGCATCGATCCGGGCGGCGGAAATATTGGCCTGTCGGATCGCTGCGACCAGCCGATCGGTAGTATCAACGCCACCGAACTGATCGACGCCGGCATCGATCGCGCGCGCGAAGCGCTGCTCGACCGACATTGCCTCTACGCCCCACGGCATGCCAAAGTCAGCCGGATCGGGGCGCTGCCCCGCTGACGCCCCGCTTTCGCACGGCGCGCGGCAGTCCTGTGTGACGAGCCAGTCGGACACGATCAGCCCGCGAAAGCCATACCGCGACCGCAGTAGGTCGGTCAGCATCGTCCGACTGAACGCGGCGCCGACCTGTTCGACCGGACGTCCGTCGATCGTCAGGCCCTGGGGAACGGAATAGGTCGGCATGACGCCTTCGACCGAAGCTCCGAAGGCGGCCTCGAATGGGCGAATGTGTAGCGGCAGGGTGTCCGCTGTCAGCGTGGCGAAGCGACCGTACGCGCTGTGGCTGTCCCAGCCGTCCTTGGCCGCGCCATAGCCGACCCAGTGTTTGGCGATCGTCACCACGCCCTGTGACGTTACGCCGGCATTGCCGCCCTGGAAGCCGCGAATATAGGCGGCGCCCAGCCGGCCGATCATGTCGGGGTCACTGCCGAACGTGCCGGAGAAGCGCGCCCAGCGCGGCTCGGTCGCGATATCGATCTGGGGGCTCAGCGCCATGGTGATGCCGGTCGCCCTATACTCCCTTGCGGCGATGCCGGCAAAGCGCTCGACCAGCGCAGCATCGCCGAGCGCGCCGAATCCGAGCGTGTCGGGCCATTGCGAAAAGCCCATGTTCCGGCTGGTCGCGCCGACGACATAATTGAAGTGGCTGCGCGGATCGGTACTGATCGTCAGAGGAATGCCGAGCCTGCTGCGCTCGGCCACAGCCTGAAGTGCATTGTTCTGTTCCGCCAGGGTGGCCGGAGGTACGGCAATCCGCGTCAGCAGATTGGTGATATGGCGCGCTCCGATCACCCGTTCGGCATCGGCGAGATCATAGCCGCTCCGCGACTCTCCGCCTCGACTGCCGGCGCCACGGGCGACGGCGTGGAGCATTGTCCCCGCCTTTTCCTCCAACGTCATCCGCGCGACGAGGTCCGCTGCGCGTGTCTGCGGCAAGAGGCGCCAGTCTTCGTACGGCGTAAGCTGTCCGTCGTGATCGAGATCACGGAATCGCAGCTCTCCGTTCGCTACGATCCTGGCCGTCCGCACACCCAGATGCGGTTGGGGCGGCATCGCATCCGTCTGTATCCGCGGCGCGCATGCCGTCTGGATCAGCAGGAAGAGCGACGCCATCGCAATCGGTCTGCGACAAGAAATACCCATGTGCATCTCCTCCGTCTGGACTCTAGCCGACCTAGGCAATGACATCAATGTCACTCGGAAGTCCCGCCCTCTACAGGATGGCGCGCTTCCCTCTTTTCTTTTCTGCATGCATCTGCAAGGAAAGAATGTGACAACAATGTCATTGTTGAGAGGCGGGGCGGG
>DASTEN010000456.1:0-2312 GCA_035709645.1 Sphingomonas sp. | reverse complement strand
GACCGCGCGCTTCCATCGTTCCTGCTGCTGCGGGACGCCGGTCAGAGTCGTGCCGAAGAAGGCGAAGCGTTCCTGATCGAACGCTGCGGGCAGGACCGAGGCGTAACCATCGAGCGAGCGGATCAGCAGCTGGTCCTTCAGCACTGCGATCGGGGCGGCTCCGATGATCGCGGCCATGCCGGTGATGGCACTTGGCTGGCGGACGATGACGGTGGGCGACGTAAGCCCCGACGCTTTCAGATAGGTGGCGAAGTCGAACCCCGGGGCAAGCGCCGCCAGTTCGGCGACCGTCATCTTGTTATACGCCTTGTCGGCGTCGCGGCTCTGGATGCGGGTCCAGTGCTTGTCGGCGATTTGGGTTTCAAAATCGACGATCGCCTTTGCGCGTGCGTCCGCATTCGGCTCGCCCGCCAGGGTGAACATCTTGACGATGTGCGCCTGATAGGCCGTCTTGACAGCCGCGAGCTTCGGATCGGCGCTCAGATAATAGTCGCGATCGGGCATGCCGAGCCCGCCCTGGCTCATGCTGACGGTGTAGGTGTTCGGATCCTTGGCATCCGCGCCGACGCCCGCGTTGAACGGCACGGATACGCCGTTGCGATCGGCTTCCGCCAACAGACGGACATAGCCCGCCTTGTCCGACACGCCCTTGATACGGTCGAGCCAAGGCTTGACCGGGGCCAGTCCCTTCTTCTCGATCGTCGCAGTGTCCAGATAGGCGGTGTACGCCGCGCCGATCTTCGAATTCGGCGTCTTCGCCTGCTCCTCGATCAGCCCGCGCGTACGCAGTTCTGACTGGTCGGACAGCACGTTGAACATACCGTAGCTGGACTTGTCGGCGGGGATCGCCGTGCGCCTCAGCCACTCGCCGTTGGCGAACGCGTTGAAGTCGTCGCCTGGCTGAACCGATCGATCCATGCCGGCTTCGTCAAAGCCGAAGCTGCCATATGTCGGGCCATTGGGCTTCATCGGCGCCGCCGGGGCGGTCGCGGGGGCGTCCTGCTGGGCGTGCAGCGCGGTCGCGCCCAGGATCGCGGCGGACGCGAGGATGAGAATGCGGGTACGCATGGGAAGTGCCTCTCCTGTTGCTTTACCAGATGCGGACGCGATCGGCGGGGCTCAGGAACAGCGCATTGCCGTCCTTCACGCCGAACGCGGCGTACCAGGGGTCGAGATTGCGGACCATCGCGACGCGCTGTGCCCCTGGCGAGTGCGGATCAGTCAGCAGCGCCTGACGCAGCGCCTGTTCACGCTCCTTGCTGCGCCAGACCTGGGCCCAGCCGAGGTAAAAGCGCTGGTCGCCGGTCATGCCATCGATGACGGGCGCAGGCTTGCCGCCCAGTGACTTCTTATACGCCTCGTAAGCGACGGTCAGGCCAGCCAGGTCGGCGATGTTTTCCCCCAGCGTCAGCGATCCGTTGACCTTTTGCCCCGGCAGCGGTTCGTACAGGTTATACTGCGCGACCAGTTTGTCGGTGAAGGTCTTGAACCGCGCGACATCCTCGGCCGTCCACCATTCGGCCAGCTTGCCGGTCGGGTCGTATTTGCGGCCCTGATCGTCGAAATGGTGGCTCAGTTCGTGGCCTATGACGGCGCCTATGCCGCCATAGTTGATCGCCGGATCGGCCTTCGCATCGAAGAAGGGCGCCTGCAGAATCGCCGCCGGGAACACGATCTCGTTCATCGGCGGGTTGGCGTACGCGTTGATCGTCATCGGCGTCATGAACCATTCGGTCCGGTCGATCGGTTTGCCAAGCTTGGCAAGGCCGCGACGGAATTCGAACTCGCTCGCACGCGCCGCGTTTCCGACCAGATCGTCACGGCTGACCGCCAGCGCCGAATAGTCGCGCCACTGGGTCGGGTAGCCGATCTTGGGCGTGAAGGCGGCAAGCTTGGCCAGCGCCTTCTGCTTCGTCTCCGGCGCCATCCAGGTCAAACCGGCCAGGCGATCGTGCATCGCGGCGCGCACGTTGACGACCAGCTTGTCCATCTCGGCCTTCGACGCCGGCGGGAAGTATCGGGCGACGTACAGCTTGCCGACTTCCTCGCCCAGCGCGCCGCTGGTCGCCGACACCGCGCGCTTCCAGCGCGGCTGCTGCTGCGGCACGCCCGACAGGACGGTGCCGGTGAAGGCGAAGTCGGCCTGTTCGAACGGCTTGGGCAGGACGCTCGCATAGCCCTTCAGCACGCGCAGCATGTAATAGTCCTTCAGCACCGACAGCGGCGCATCGGCGAACGCCTTTGCCTCGCCGGTCATCGCGCTGGGCTGCCGGACGATGTAGAAGGGCTGCTTGGGCACGCCCATCGCGGCC
>DASTEN010000455.1:0-11152 GCA_035709645.1 Sphingomonas sp. | reverse complement strand
CGACGCGCTTCAGATGCGTTGCGGCGGTCGCCAGGCGCTCGTGCAGTTCCTTGCCCAGCGCATCGACCGCGCGGGCGTCGTCGATCAGCTTTTCCTGGCGCCAGATGTTGGCGATCGTCTTGGCGATCGCGACCAGATTGGTCGGGGTCGCCAAGAGCACACGGCGCTCGATCGCCCATTCCCAGAGCCGCGGGTCCTGTTCCAGCGCGGCGAACAGGAAATGTTCGCCGGGAATGTACATCACGACATAATCGGCGGCGTCGCCGAACTTGTCCCAATAGCTCTTGGATCCCAGCTGCTGCGCATGGTTGCGGACCGAAGCGGCATGTGCGTTCATCGCGCGGGTCCGCGTCTCGTCGTCGATCGCATCGCTGGCGTCGAGAAAGGCGTTGAGCGAGCATTTCGCGTCGATGACCAAGCGCCGCCCGCCGGGCAGCCGGACGATGACGTCCGGACGCAGCACGCCATCGTCGGTGCCGACGACCACCTCCTGCTGGAAATCGGCGAACGGCGACAGGCCCGCCTGTTCGAGCACGTTGCGCAGGGACTGTTCGCCCCAACGCCCGCGCGCCTTCGGGCTGGTCCGCAGCGCGTTGACCAGCTTGGCGGTTTCGTCGCGCACCTGCCCCTGCCCGGCGCGGACCTGCTCGACCGCTTCGCGCAAGCCCGCATAGCTGTCGATCCGGTCTTTCTCGACGCGGTGCAGCCCTTCCTCATACCGTTTCAGGGTCGTCTCGACGGGCGCAAGCAGCGCCTTGATCTTCGCTTCGTTGGCCTCGCCGGCCTGGCCGAAACGGGCGTCGGCGCGCTTCAGGAAGTTTTCCTGCGCCGAATCGAGAACCTTGGCCCCCAGGTCGCGGAACTGCGCCGCCATCGCTTCGCGGTCGGCCTTGAATTCGGCGAATCGCGATTCAAACGCCTGCGCCTTGGTACGCAATTCGACGCATTCCAGGCGAGCGCGGTCGCGTTCCTCGGTGGTGACTTCCAGCGCCTCGCGCAATTCGGGCATGTCGCGGACGCGTTCGGATGCGACCGCCAGCTCGGAGATCGCGCGCTTGAACTCCGCCTCGCGCGCGTCGCGTTCGGCGCGCGCCTCCGCCACGCCGCGGCTGCCCAGCAGCCAACCCACCCCCACCCCGATCACAAGTGCGAGGACGATCAAAAGGAAGGCGGTGGAATCCATGAAGATGCTCGACGCTGACGGGAACAGACGCCGAACCTATCCCGCGACGGGACAGCGGACAAGCGCCGTGCGGTGAGGCGTTGATCCGTTTGGCCTTCGACAAAAGCGACGTCATCCCCGCGCAGACGGGGATAAATTGGTGGACAGTGCGCGGCTCCATCAGCGACGTCAGCCGGATTTCATCCCCGCTCGCGCGGGGATGACGACGGGTGAGGTCAGCCGATCCGCCGCGCCTTGTTCAGCTTCTTCACAATCATGTCGCGCTTCAACCGCGAGATATGGTCGATGAACAGCACGCCATTCAAATGGTCGATCTCATGCTGCATGCAGGTCGCGAGCAGGCCGTCCATCTCCTGCTCGTGCCCAGTGCCGTCACGATCGAGCCATTTCACCCGGCACTGCGCGGGGCGTTCGACCTCGGCATATTGCTCCGGTATCGACAGGCAGCCTTCGTTGTACTTCGATACGTCGTCGCTGACCCACAGGATTTCCGGGTTCACGAACGCCTTGGGATCGCGGACGGGCTTGCCGTCTTCATCCTCGCCTTCCTGCAGGTCGATGACGACGACACGCTGCGCCACGCCCACTTGCGTTGCGGCCAGGCCGATGCCGCGGGCGTCGTACATGGTGTCGAACATATCGTCGATCAGGGTGCGGACGGCTTCGTCCACCTGCGGCACGGGCGCGGCCACCGCGCGGAGGCCCGCGTCGGGGATTTCGAGAATGGTCATCACGGTCATCCGGCGCGGCTAATCCCGGCAGGGCGCCCGCGTCAAGCGAGAGGACGTCGCGCCCGGAGCGCCTGGGCCAGCGTGCCGTCGTCGAGATAGTCGAGCTCGCCGCCGACCGGCAGGCCGTGGGCGAGTTGGGTCACACGCACCGGGAACCGCTCGATCCGCTCGGCGACGTAATGCGCGGTCGTCTGCCCCTCCAGCGTGGCGTTCATCGCCAGCACGACTTCGTCGATGCCCCCCGCCGCGATGCGGCGGACGAGCCCGTCGATCGCCAGATCCTCCGGTCGGACGCCCTCCAGCGCCGACAGGCGCCCGCCAAGCACGTGAAACTTCCCCGGAAACAACCGCGACCGATCGAGCGCCCAGAGATCGGCCACTTCCTCGACTACGCACAGCGACCGGGCATCGCGGCGCGGGTCGGCGCAGATCGCGCACGGGTTCGACGTGTCGACATTCCCACACACGTCACAGGTTTCCAGCCGGTCGTTGACCGCAGCCAGCGCACCCAGCAGCGGCGCCAGCGTAGTTTCGCGGCGCTTCAGCAGGTGCAGCACCGCGCGGCGCGCCGATCGTGGCCCAAGCCCGGGAAGCCGTGCCAGCGCGCTCGTCAGCGCTTCGATTTCGGGGGAAGCCATATCACCGGAACAGATAGGGGGTTGCGCACGCAGGCGCCAGCGTGGAAGCGCGTACGCCATGCGGATCGTCTTCATGGGAACCCCCGACTTCGCGGTGCCGACGCTCGATGCGCTGGTGGCCGCCGGACACGATGTCGTCGCGGCGTACAGCCAGCCCCCGCGGCCCGGCGGGCGGCGGGGCAAGGCCGATGTCCCCTCCCCCGTCCACCGCCATGCCATCGACCTGGGCATCCCGGTGTTCACCCCGGTCAGCCTGCGCAACGCCGCGGCGCAGGCGGAGTTCGCCGCGCATGACGCCGACGTCGCCGTCGTCGCCGCCTACGGCCTGATCCTGCCGCAGGCGGTGCTCGATGCGCCGCGGCACGGTTGCCTGAATGTCCATGGATCGATCCTGCCGCGCTGGCGCGGCGCAGCACCGATCCAGCGGGCGATCCTGGCCGGCGATGCCGAGACCGGGGTCGGCATCATGCAGATGGAGGCCGGGCTCGATACCGGACCTGTCCGGGCCGAGGCGCGCACGCGGATCGACAGCAAGACCGCAGGCGAGCTGACTGCCGAACTGGCCGGGATGGGTGCAGGGCTGATGGTCGCGGTGCTGGCCGATCTCGACGCCCATCCCGCGGTTGCGCAGCCCGAGGGCGGCGTGACCTATGCGGCCAAGATCGACAAGGCGGAAACGCGGCTCGATTTCGACAAACCGGCGGTCGATGTGGAGCGGCACGTGCGCGCGTTCAATCCGCCCGGGGCGTGGTTCGAATATGCCGGAGAGCGGGTGCGGGTGCTTTCCGCTGAATCGATTCCCGGCGAAGGCGGGGGTCGGGTCGCCGATGCGTTGAACCTGAGCCCCGGCCGTCGCCGGGGTACGACCCTGGACGACGCGCTGACCATCGCCTGCGCAGATGGCGCCATCCGGCCGACCCTCGTCCAACGCGCCGGCCGCGGCGTCATGACCGCAGGCGAACTCCTGCGCGGCTTTCCGATCCCGGCCGGGACGCAATTGTGACGCGGTTCGCGCTGACGATCGAATATGACGGCCGCCCGTTCATGGGCTGGCAGCGGCAGGACCATGGGCCGAGCGTCCAGCAGGCTGTCGAGGAGGCGGTAACACGGATCACGGGCGAGACCGCGTTGGTCTATGCCTCCGGTCGCACCGACGCGGGTGTCCATGCGCGCGCGATGCCGGCGCATGTCGACCTGGCGCGCAAAATCACACCGTTTCGCCTGATGGAGGCGCTGAACGCGCATCTTCGCCCGCAGCCGGTCGCGGTGGTCGCCTGCCATGCGGTGGCGGACGACTGGCACGCGCGTTTTTCGTGCCTTGGGCGGCATTATGAATACCGCATCGTAAACCGGCGGGCGCCGTTGACGTGGGACAAGGGGTTGGCGTGGCAGGTCGCCCGTCCGCTCGATGCCGACGCGATGGCGGCCGGCGCGGCGAGGTTGGTCGGGCGGCACGATTTCACGACGTTCCGGTCCGTCCACTGCCAGGCCGACAGCCCTGTGCGGACGCTCGACAGACTCGACGTGTCGCGCGACGGCGACGTCATCGCGATCCGGGCGTCGGCCCGGTCGTTCCTCCATCATCAGGTGCGCTCGATGGTCGGCTGTCTGTCGCTGGTGGGCGAGGGAAAATGGTCGCCCGACGATATGACCGCGGCTGTGCAGGCGCATGATCGCGCTGCGCTCGGGCTCAATGCGCCGCCCGACGGCCTGTTCTTCGTCAGTGCAGACTATCCCGAAGCCTTATCTGCGACGGTGGAATGACGCGGCCAGTTCGACGTGGGTCGACCAGGTGAACTGCCCGACCGGCTGGACCCAATCCAGCGTGTAGCCACCTTCGTATAGAAGCTTCGCATCGCGTGCGAAGCTACTGGGATTGCACGATACATAGGCGATGCGCGGTGCCCTGCTGGCGGCCAGTTGCTGCGCCTGTTCGCGCGCCCCGGCGCGGGGCGGATCGATGACGACGGCATCGAACCGATCGAGCTCGGCGGCGGTCAGCGGTCGGCGGAACAGGTCGCGATGCTCAGCAAACACCTGTCGTCCCGCCTGGCCGGCGGCCGCTTTCAGCGCCAGGATCGGTTCGCGCGCGGCTTCCCCGGCGTATATCTTGCCCGGCAATGCGAGCGCGAAGGTGCCGAGCCCGGCGAACAGATCGGCGACGACGCGTGCATCGCCGACGCTCTCGCGCACCGCCGCGACCAGAGCCGCTTCGCCGTCCGCCGTCGCCTGCAGGAAGCTGCCGGCCGGAAACGGGACGGCGACGCCCCCCAGGGTGATGGTGACCGGTTCGGGTTCCCAGCGCGCTTCGGGACCGAACCCGTCGTCGACCGACAGGCGCGCCAGCTGGTGACGTTCGGCGAAGCGCGTGATCCCCTCGACCGCGGGCAGACCACCCGCCAGCGTGCCGCCGATCAGGACGTCGACGCCCTGATCGACCCGCGTCAGATGGACATCGACGCGTCCCCGCTCGGTAAGGACCGCCGCCAGCAATCCGCGCAGCGGCGCCAGCATCGCGAACAACTCGGGCAGCAAGATGTGGCATTCCGCCAGGTCGATCAGCCGGTGGCTGCTGCCCTCGGTGAAGCCCAGCAGAACCTGACGCCCGCGGCGTTCGGCGTGCAGCGTCGCGCGCCGGCGGCTGCGCGGCGGCGAGACGATCGGCGTACGGACGGTTGCGGCCAGGGCCTGTCCGGCGATGGCGCCGGCGACGCGATCACGGACGAACGTGGAATAAGTCTGTTCATCAAGCTGTTGCAACTGACAGCCGCCACAGGATGGGAAGTGTCGGCACGGCGGATCGCGATAGTGCGGACCCCGCGTCAGCACGCCCGACGGCGACAGCAGGTCGCCCGGGGCAGACAACGGCGCATGTCGACCGTCCTCCGCCACGCCATCACCGCGAGCGGCGATGCGGACGATCGGGGTCAGGCTGTCGGGCATGCGTTCACTTCCTGCGTAATGCGGTCGGGCAGCGCATCGACGGCGAATGTGGCGCCGATATGATCGGCTGCGCGCGCGTGCAACCAGACGCCGGCAGCGACAGGATCGCTGCCCCCCGCCCCGCCCGCCATGCGTGCGCCGATGGTCCCCGCCAACACGTCCCCGGTGCCGGCGGTGGACAGTCCGGGATTGGTACCGGCCGAGACGACGGCGCGTCCGTCGGGATAGGCGACGACGGTGTCGGGGCCCTTGTGCACGATCGTCGCGCCGGTGATGCGCGCGGCCTCGCGGGTCGCGCTCAACTTGTCTCCGCCAATATCGAACAGCCGCGCGAACTCGCCCGAATGCGGGGTCAGGCAGACGCGCCGACGATCGCTGCCGATCCGGTCTGCGACATCGCGACCCAGCAGGGTCAGGGCGTCGCCATCGATCACCATATCCTGCGGCGCGGCAAGCGCGACATCGAGCAACATCGCCGCGTCCCGATCGCGGCCGAGGCCGGGACCGACGACGACGGTGCCGATCCGCGGATCCTTCAGCATCGTGTGCAGGTCGTCGGCATCATCGATCCTGCGGCGGACCAGCGCGTGGGGTTCGCCCGGGGCAGGCTCACGCCCGATCAATTGCACATATCCCGCACCCGCCGCCAGCGCCGCGCGGGCCGCAAGCCATCCCGCACCCGGCATCGCACCGGACACCACCGCGACCATCCCGCGGGTGAACTTGTTGACGTCATGCCGCCAGCGCGGCAGCGTCGGCCGCGCGATGACCGTGACGTCATCGGGCACGGGCACGCCGATGTCGGCGCACAGCACGTGGCCGCAGGCGGCGCCGCTTTCCCCCAGCACATGCGCCGGCTTCAGCGCCCCGAGCGCGATGGTGACGTCTGCCTTGCCCAATCCCTCCCCGCTGTCGGCATCACGCCCGCTGGGCAAATCGACGGCGACGATCAGGTCCGCGGTGTCCAACAAGTGGGCAAGGGGCGCTGCGGTAGCGGGGTCGAACGGGCGCGGGCGTCCGATGCCGAGCAGCGCGTCGACGACGATCGGGCGCGGCGCAGCCTGCGCCAGCGTGCCGATCGCGCCGTCCCACAGTCCGGCCATCCGCGCGGCGGCGCCAGCTTTCGGCTCGCCGAGCGCAGCGACCGCGACGCAGAGCCCCCGGGCCTTCAGCAGTCGGGCCACGACATAGCCGTCGCCGCCGTTGTTGCCCGGTCCGGCGAGCACCAGCACCGGGCGGCCCGCCGCCAACCGGACGACCTGATCGGCCACGGCCCTGCCGGCACGCTCCATCAGGATGTCCTGGGACGCACCCATGGCGAAGACCGCCGCTTCCGCCGCTCGCATCTGTGCGGCGGTGACGATCGGGGCGCCGGCGGGAAGGCGGCGGATCACGGGCGGGCGAGCGGCAACCGGTAGCGTGCGTCGCCGAGCGTGATGTCGGCCACGCCGTCGCCGACGCTGACCGCGGCCGGTAGGGCGCCATCGGCCGCGGTTATCTGCCCCGACGCCGACTGGCGCAGGCGGCGGAATCCGCCATCGGGATGACGGACGGTCACGATGGTGTCGGCCCCGTCCGGCGTCCGATCTATCATGCATACCTCGGACAGCGGCGCGGAGCCGACGGCGCAGGCGATCCGTTCGCCCGGATCGCCGGCCGGCGTACCCGTATCGCCTGACTGGACGTTGCCCGGCTCGGCGGGGCCCACGCTGTCGGGTGGTCCGCCGCAACTTGCCAGCGCGACTATGAAAATAGCGCTAAATATCCGCAAAGACATGGGTTTCCGACTTCGCTCCGGGATGGGTCACGGCGCCGGCCCACGCCGGGCCGACATTCTGGGCATAGCGCCACAAAGCCCCGGATTGATAGTCGTTCGTGCGCGGCGCCCACGCCGCCTTGCGTTCGGTGAGCACGGCATCTTCGACGATCAGATCGATCGTGCCGGCCTCTGCGTCGATCCGGATGACATCCCCGTCCTGCACCAGCGCGATCGGGCCGCCTTCGGCCGCTTCGGGACCGACGTGGCCGATGCAGAAACCACGGGTAGCGCCCGAGAATCGACCGTCGGTGATCAGCGCGACCTTTTCGCCCAACCCCTGCCCGTAGAGCGCGGCTGTGGTCGACAGCATCTCGCGCATGCCCGGGCCGCCCTTGGGGCCCTCGTAGCGGATCACGACGACCGATCCCTCGGCGATGTCGCGCGCCTCGACCGCGGCAAAGGCGTCCTCTTCGCAATCGAAGACGCGCGCAGTGCCTTCGAACTGCAACCGGTGCATGCCCGCGACCTTAACGATCGCGCCGTCGGGCGCCAGCGACCCGCGCAGGCCGACGACGCCGCCGGTCGGGGTGATCGGCGTCCTGGCGTCGTAGATCACCCGCTGTTCGGGATTCCACGTCACGCGGTCGATATTCTCGGCGAGCGTCTTGCCGGTGACGGTCAGGCAATCGCCGTGCAGCAACTCTTCGCCCAGCATCGTCCTCATGAGCATGTACACGCCGCCGGCCTCGTACATGTCCTTGGCGACATATTTCCCGCCCGGCTTCAGATCGGCGAGGTAGGGCGTGGTCTTGAAGATCGCCGCGACGTCGTGCAGCGAAAAATCGATCCCCGCTTCATGTGCCATGGCGGGCAGATGCAGCGCGCCGTTGGTCGACCCGCCGGTCGCCGCGACGATCCGGGCCGCGTTCTCGAACGCGTCGCGGGTACAGATATCGCGCGGGCGCAGATTGGCGGCGATCAGGTCCATCACCTGCGCACCCGCCGCGACCGCAATCTGTTCACGCGACGTGTAGGGTGCGGGGACCATGTTGCTGTTCGGCAACGATAAACCAATCGCTTCGCCCACGCAGGCCATCGTGTTGGCGGTATATTGTCCGCCACACGCGCCATGCCCGGGGCAGGCGACCTTTTCGAGCGCGTGGACCTCCTCGATCGGGCAAGCCTTGGCGGCATAGCGGCCGACGACTTCGAACACGTCGACCACGGTCACGTCGCGGTTCTCGAACCGGCCGGGCAGGATCGACCCGCCGTAGACGAAGATCGAGGGAATGTTCAGCCGCAGCATCGCCATCATCATGCCGGGCAGCGACTTGTCGCATCCGGCGAAGCCGACGAGGGCGTCGTAGCAGTGGCCGCGTACGCTGAGCTCGATCGAATCGGCGATCACCTCACGACTGACCAACGAGGATTTCATACCCTGGTGGCCCATCGCGATCCCGTCGGTGACGGTGATCGTGTTGAACCGCCGTGGCATGCCCCCGCCGGCTTCGACGCCGGCCCGCGCGGCATCGGCCTGGGCGTCCAGCGTGGTATTGCATGGCGCGCTGTCGTTGCCCGCCGACGCGAGCGCCACGAACGGTCGTGCAATCTCTTCCTCGGTCAGCCCCATCGCATAGTAATAGCTGCGGTGCGGTGCCCGTTCGGGACCGACCGAGACATGGCGGCTGGGCAGGCGGGCTTTGTCGAAACGCTGGGTCATGCGGCAAGCCTATGTCGCGACAGGCACCCTTTGCGCAAGACTGTTGCGTACATCGGCGATCGTTTCGGCGATAATCGTCGTCCAGGCGGCGACGCCGTCACCGTCGGCGATCGCGTCGTTCCGCACTTCGATGCTGAACGACGGTATGCCGCACGCCTCGGCATGGCGATTGAGCGTCAGGTTCAACTGCCGTCCGCTGTAGGGCTGGTTGTCGCCGACCGGCAGCGCCGTACGCCCCGCCAGCGAGGCGATCGCCGGCACCGCCGCGCGCCGGTCGCGATTGTAGAGGATGCCGACCTGCCATGGCCGGTCGTTCCCGGCCTCCGCGCTCTCCAGCCGCGGTGTGAAGCTGTGGATGGCGACGATCAGGCACGGCTTGAGCCGCGAGACGACGTCGTGGATCGAACGATGATAGGGCGCGTAGAATCGCGCGATCCGCGCTGCGCGATCCGCATCGCGATTGCCTGGGATCGGATGGCCATCGCTTTCGATCGGGATCAATCCCGGATGGTCGGGTTCGCGATGCAGATCGATCACCAGTCGCGAAACCGTCCCGAGGACGGCAGGCGCGCGCAGTGCCGCGGCAAGCGCGCGGGTCAGCGGCCCCGCCCCGATGTCGACGCCGATGTGCCGATCGAGCAGGTCCGGCGCGATCCCCAAGTGGATGTCCGCCGGCACGTGATTGCTCGCATGATCGCATAGCAACAGCACCGGTGCGTCCCCGCCGATCATCTCGGGCGTCATCGCGGCCGTGCCCGGAACGCGGCCAGCCGCTCGACGAAATCGCTTCCGCCAAAGGCGGCGTCGAACCCCGCATCGTCGTCGCGCGGACCGGTCAACGTTCGCTTCAGCAGGCGAACCGCGCTGGCGGCGTTGGCGGCAATGGCGTGCGCCATCTCCGCGGCGGCAATCGCCGCCGACGGCGCCCGACAATCCGCCAGGCCGATCCGAACGGCCTCGTCGGCATCGATCGGCGCGGCGGTGAAGACCATTCGGCTCGCCTGCCCCCGCCCGATCCGAGCGACCAGTCGCGCGAGGTCCGCGGCGGGATAGCCGATGCCGAGCTTGGCGGGCGTCACCGCAACGCTCGCCCCATCCCCGGCGATGACGATGTCGGCCGCCAGCATCAGCGCCACCGCCGCGCCGTAGCATCCGCCGTCGACCGCGGTGACGACCGGCATCGGCAGGGCGGCGAGCCCGTCGACCGCCCGCGCCATCCGCTGCCGGAAGAGCGCACGCGCCTCCGGTGCGTCGTGCAGGACGGCCAGCATGGCAAGATCGGCACCGGCGGAGAAGATGCCCGTTGCGTCGGACCCCAGGATCACGACGGCTGCGTCGCTCTGCGCGGCGCGGGCGATAGCGTCGGCCAGATCATCCCACCCCGTCGCGTCGATCGCGTTGCGCGTGCGGGGTCGATCGAAGGCGATATGCAGGACCGGCCCGTCGCGGCGTGTCCGGATCATGGGACGGCCCCGGCGGGGGGCGGTGACGCGTGGGCGAACCACGGGCCACCGGCGGACGGTTCGCTCCCGGCGTTCGATCCGCTGGTCACACCAACCGCACGGATCGTGCCAACCGTGTCCGCCCTCGCGGGCGATCCGGCGTCGATGCTCGCATGTCCTGGATCGGGACGAACACCTGTCACGTCAGCACCGTTTCGAGACACCACCAGTCCGGATAGGCCGCGCGGATGGAGGCTGCGCCGGCGTCGCGGGCGGCCGGATCGTCGAAGATCGCAAAGCAAGTGGCACCCGAGCCGGACATCCGGGCGAGAACCTGCCCGTCCAGGCGATCGAGCGCGTCGATAACTTCGCCGATGATCGGCGCGATCAGCTTGGCCGGCACCGCCAGGTCGTTGCGGCCGTCGATCGCGATCCGCCACGCATCGCCCGTCGGCAACGGTCCCCGGTCGATCCCGTCCCACTGTGCAAATACCGGCCCGGTCGACACGGCGACGTTCGGGTTGACCAGCAGCACGGGTCGGCCGCGCAATCCCTCGACCGTCCGAAGCGCCTCGCCCCGACCCGACCCGAGAGCGGTCTGCCCGAGCAAGCACGCCGGAACGTCGGAGCCGAGGTCGGCCGCCATCGTCATCAGGCGGGGATCGTCGGCCGCGACGCCCGCAACCCGTGCCGCGGCGCGCAGCATCGCCGCAGCGTCCGCCGATCCGCCGCCGAT
>DASTEN010000454.1:0-3117 GCA_035709645.1 Sphingomonas sp. | reverse complement strand
TGATGGCGGACTGGATGGCGGGGCCGTCGAGCGCGGTGCCGCCCCCGGTCGCGCCATGGTCGCGGACGTCGAAACTAAGCCCCGTCTTCACTGTCAAATCCCGTTCGTGCTGAGCTTGTCGAAGCACCGTTCTGCGATACCCTCGCGCATCGTTCGAGGCACGAAATACGGTGCTTCGACAAGCTCAGCACGAACGGAGTGGGGGCCTTACTTCGCCCCCAGAAAGAACCCCGTATGCGGCGGCTGGTTGTACGCCGTGTTCTGCCACGCGATTCCGGCGCGATAGACGGGGTCGTGCATCAGCGTCACGATCCGCTCCTTCGTCGGATATGGCGTCGTGTAGATCCGCATCTCGCGGCTGTCGGCGGTCGGCACGATCAGTTCCTCGCGCCAGTCGCCCAGAATGTCGGCGCTGAGCGACGGATTCTGTTTCGTCCCGTTGTTCGACACGACGTCGGCGGGATCGAGCAGGATGAGTTCCTTGCCCGCGCTCCAGTCCCATTTGGCGATCTTCTTGCCGTCCAGCAGTTCGCGCAACCGGTCGCCATCCCACCAGATCGCGAAGTTCGCAGCCCTTGGCCGCCCGCCCGGGATCACCTGGCCCTTCACATCGTACAGGTCTGGCATGTTCGACGACCACGCCTCTTCGCCCGGGTGGCGCGGATCGATGTCGGCGGTCACGCCGCGGCCGGTGTCGCTGGTGGCCGGGGTCGACCACAGCACGGCCCCCGTCCGCGCATCGAGCATCGCCGCACCGCGGTTGCCGCTCATCTTCATGTTTTCGTGGACGCCGAACTTTTCGAGGCCGGGACGCGTCGGGTCGAGGTCGCCGACATGCATCGCATCGCCGTGCCCCAGGCCCGAGGTCCACAGCCCCTTGCCCGTGTCGTCGATCGCCATCGATCCATAGACGATTTCGTCCCGCCCATCGCCGTCGACGTCGGCGACCGACAATTGATGGTTGCCGTTCCCGGCGTATTTCTCGTTCCCCGGCGTCAGGCTGTCGAACGTCCAGCGCTGGGTCAGTTTGCCGTTCCGCCAGTCCCAGGCGCCCAGCGTCGTGCGGTCGTAATAGCCGCGCGCGAACACCATGCTGGGCAGCTTGCCATCAAGCCAGGCGACACCGGCCAGATAGCGTTCGGACCGGTTGCCATAGGCGTCGCGCCAGATCTCGGTCTGCCGCTCGGGCGTCGGATTGTCCCCCTCGGGCGAACGCTGCGGCCAATAGCGGGTGGTGGCCAGCGCGCGGCCGGTGCGGCCGTCGAACACGGTCAGATATTCCGGCCCCGACAGGATGCGCCCCTTGGTGCGGGCCACGCGCTGCCCGGCGGCATTGACGTCCGATCCGGTCTTGTCGCTAGAGGGCTGTTCGCCGCCCGGAATACGGTAGTCGGCCTTGGCATCGCCCAGCACCGCGCCGGTGCCGTCGACCGTCGCATCGGCAGTCTTCATCGCGAGCTCAGCGCGACCGTCGCCATCGAAGTCAGCGACCAGAAACTGGGTATAGTGCGCCCCCGACCGGATATTCCGCCCCAGGTCGATCCGCCACAACCGCCTGCCATCCAGCGTATAGGCGTCGAGCAACGTCTCGCCGGTATAGCCGCTTTGCGAATTGTCCTTCGCCAGCGTCGGATACCATTTGACGATCAACTCGTAGCGACCGTCGCCGTCCAGATCGCCGACCGAGGCGTCGTTGGCGGTGTAGGAATAGCTCTGGCCATCGGGCGTGGTGCGGTCGGCCGGCTTGGCGAGCGGGATGGCGAGGTAACCGCCCGCCCATACGCCCGTAGTCGCGGTGGCGCCGCCCGGAGACTCGAGCGTGTAGCGCGAGGTCGCGGTGCCGCCGGTGTCGTGAACGCTGGTCGCATCGGTGCCCGAAGCCCGCGCGACGACCTTGCCATCGCGGCGCAGCGTGAAGCGCGCGGCCTTCGCGTCGGTGGCGAGCAGCCGCCACGAGACATGATTGCCCCCGCCTTGCGCGGCCGGCACGGCGACAAGGCCGCGGTCGAGCTTTTCGATCATCCGCTGCGCCGGTGCGGCGGTCTGCGGTGCGGCCATGGCGGCCAGACCCAGCATGACGGGCGTCAACATATCCCCACCTCTCCTGAGGCCGTGCGCGGCCTTTGTCTCATTTGTTGGTTTATCGTGCCGGATAGCGGGACGCAAATGAAACGCATTTGATTGGGGTTAGGCAGCTCAGCGATCCCGAGCCTGATCGGTTTCCAGCCTATTTCTGTGCCCCGGCGAAGGCCGGGGCCCAGTTACCAAAGCTTATGAGGCACTCACTGCGGTTGATCTGACTGGGCCCCGGCCTCCGCCGGGGCACGGTTATTGCTGGACTGAGCGCAGCCGACTCAACGCAACGTCAGCACGACCACCGACGCGGGGGGCAGGGTGACGTTCAGCGTTCCGCCCGACACGCTCGCGCCGGTGAATGCCGCAGGCTTCACCGTGTCAGGCTGGTCGAACGTGTTGTGCGCGCCGATCGCGCCGGTCAGGATTTCGCCGTCCACCGCGCTTGCCGTCACGCCGGTCAGCGTCGTCGACACCGCGGCCGGTCGGTTCGGGTCGACGTTGGTCAGCGCGACGCGCACCAGGCCGTCGGTGCCGCGTGCCGCCGATGCGCTGACGCTGGGCATGACCCACTGGTCCTTGTTGTACCACGGCGACTTCAGTTCGACTGGAATGGCGGTCGCATCCTGGAACGGCAGGTACATGCGGAACACATGATATGTCGGCGTCAGCACCATCCGCGCGCCGTCGGTCAGGATCATCGCCTGCAGCACGTTCACCATCTGCGCGATGGCGGTCATCTTCACCCGGTCGGCATGCTTGGCGAAGATGTCGAGGTTGATCGCGGCGACCAACGCGTCGCGCAGCGTGTTCTGCTGGCGCAGGAAGCCCGGCGTCGTGCCCGGATCCTGGGCATACCAGGTGCCCCATTCATCGACGGCCAGCCAGACGCGCTTTTGCGGGTCGTACTTGTCCATCATCGCGACGTGCTTGGCGATATATTCGTCCATCCGCCACGTCAGCGCGAGCGTTTCGGCCCAGCCCGATTCATCGAACTGGGTCGGGGAGGCGCGCGGTGCCCAGCCGCCGGGGACGGTGTAGTAA
>DASTEN010000453.1:0-2363 GCA_035709645.1 Sphingomonas sp. | reverse complement strand
CCCTTGATCGAATGGACGCAGCGGAACACGGCGTTGATCGTCTCGCCATCGCGGTCGCCGTCGCGCAGCGCCGAGAAATTGGCTTCCATCCCGGCCAGGCCTTCTTCGCATTCCTGGAAGAAGATCTGCTGGATTGCATCGAGATCCATCGGAAAGCTCCAGGGCTCAGGCGCGGACGAGCGTGGGAAGACCGGCGAGGGTCGCCATGTCGGTGTAGGCTTCGCTCGAGGCCTCAAGACGAAACGGAATGCCCGCACTCGCCGCCGCCGCCGCCGCCGCGATCAGGACCTGCAGACAGGCCTGACCGGCGCGTTCGACCGCGCTGGCGTCGATCACGATCGGCTGACCACGGTCGACCGCCTTGCGCATCGCGGTCCGCAAAGGACCTGCCGCAGCGGTATCTAGGACGGAAGCGAGGGCGAGTGTCATGATGGATCAGGCTCCAGGATGCAGGTCGATGCCGGTCGGCGAACGCTGGGTCAGAATTCCGACCAGTCGTCCTGCGGCACGCTCGCCGCAGCGGCTGCGCCACCACCGCCGACCGCGACCCACTTGCGGCTGGAGCGCGCGATCTCTCGTCCGGCCTGGGTCGCGCGCACCTGAAGCGCGTGGACGGTGTTCTGACTAGCCGCGGGCACGCGCTGGGTTTCGTCCAGGCGGAACTGCGAAACACGGCGAGCCAGCTCGTCGGCTTCCTCAGCAAGGCTGCGTGCGGCCGCCGTCGCCTGTTCGACCATCGCCGCATTCTGCTGGGTCACGCCGTCCATTTCGGACACGGCGGTGTTCACCTGTTGCAGACCGTTGGCCTGCTGCGTCGCAGACGATGCGATCGTACCGACCAGCGCACTGATGTCACCGATCCGGCCGATGATCCGCTGGAGCGCCTTGCCGGTTTCGCTGACGAGTTCGACGCCGACTTCGACCTGTTCCGACGATGCCATGATCTTGGCCTTCACATCCTTGGCGGCATCGGCGGATCGCTGGGCGAGTGCCCGCACTTCGGACGCCACGACCGCGAAGCCGCGCCCCGCATCGCCCGCCCGAGCCGCTTCGACCCCGGCGTTCAGCGCGAGCAGATTGGTCTGGAACGCGATGCCGTCGATAACGGTGATGATCTCGCTGATCTCCGCCGATGCCCGTTCGATGCCGTTCATCGCGTCGACCGCGCGGCGCACGACGTCGCCCGATTGCTCGGCGTCTTCGCGCGCTTCGGCGACGACCGCATTCGCGCGGCTGGCCCCTGCCGCGGTCTCCCGCACGGTCCCGGTGATCTCGTCCATCGCGGCTGCTGTTTCCTCCAGGCTGGCCGCCTGTTGTTCGGTGCGCTGCGACAGGTCGTCCGATGCCTGGCGGATATCGCTGGCACCGTTGTTGATCCCGCTGGTCGCTTCGGTCACCGCGGTCATCACTTCGCTGACCGCGTCCATCGCGCGGTTGAAGTCCACGCGCAGCCGCTCGTAGTCGGCCGGGAAGGACTGTTCGATCCGATGCGTCAGGTCGCTGGCCGCAAGTTTGGACAGGCCCGCGCCGAGTGCGCCGACGACCTGTTCCTGCGCGGCCGTCGCGGTCTTCACGACTTCGCCGTTCGCGCGGAACACCTCCATGGCGCGTGTCATCCGGCCGACGCAGTCCCGGTGTTCGGTAAAGCCGATCGGGCTGGTCAGATCGCCGGCAGCGATTCCTTCCATGCGAACGACCGTGTTGACGTACGGATCGCAGACCGCCTTCTTCGACCACAGCGCGACGGCGATGATCCCGGCGAGCGCGCCGCCGGCAACCGCGGTCAGCGTCGTCGGCGCGGCCGCTCCGGTCGTTGCCAGCCAGGTCGTCGCGACGGGAACCGCGCCGAGGGTGGTGTACACTCCGGTGAGGACGTCGAACTTCCGACGGACCGGAGCGTTTGCGTAAAACCAGTGAAACACCTTCTCGTCTCCTTCACACCTCAGGTCGGCTCTCGCGCGGCCGGTTACCGATTCGGCGAACCGTCAACGACTTGCCGCCGATAGGATAAATTTGGATTAATGATTAAAGGCATTTTCACCGGTGAATTTTGCGTAATCGGCGATGCGGCCCTGTTGCCGCAGCCGGGCCGGTCAGGTTCACGCCGTGACGGAAAGCCGAATTGCCATTGGCTTAGCGACGGATTTTGAGACACGCGGCGGCAATGAACCGTGGTAGGTTCAACGGAACACGGCGATGACAGAAATCGATATTCTCACGCGTCTGCGAACGATGCCGCTGCACCCCGGCGCCCTCGACCTGCGGGACGATACGGCGCGCATCGGCGATCTGATTCTCACGACCGATCTGATGGTCGAAGGCGTGCATTTCCTGGCCGATGATTCGCCGGGCGACGTCGCCTG
>DASTEN010000452.1:0-6905 GCA_035709645.1 Sphingomonas sp. | reverse complement strand
TTCCTCCCCGAATTTGACGATTTCCAGCCCCATGCCGATCGCCAGGTCGAGCAGGCCGCCCGAAACCTCGTACAGCAGCAGCCGCGCCTGGACGCGGTGCGCCGCCTCGCGCAGGTCCCACATCAGTTCGGGCCAGGCGTCGCGCGGTCCGACCGGATCGCCCATCACCGCCCAGGTCCCGCCGCCGACCGCGTACATCGCGAAGGCAGAGCCGTCCGTCGACCAGAAGAAGCGCTTATCCCCGGTCAGCGCCAGCATCGCATCGGTACGGTCGGCGTGGTCGAGCGCGCGGTGCAGCCGGTCGGGGTCGATCCGTTCGGGTGCGGCGGGCAACCGGGCGGGCGACAGCAGCCGCCAGACGACGATCGCCGCCAGCACCGCGCCGCTCGCGACACTCGCGCGCAGGAACCGCGGGGCATCGCCGTGCAGCGCGAAGCGCCACCACAGATCGTCCGAATAGGGGACCCGGCGAAAGGCGAAGAACCCGGCCCAGGTCGCAGCGCCGAACGCGGCCGCGACACTCGCCAGCCAGCCGACGCTGAGCGGCGCATGGGTGAGCGCGGTGCGGCGGTAGAAGGCGCCCCGCGTCCATTGCAGCATCCCGGCGATGGCCAGGCAGACGACCGCTTCCTCGTAATCGATGCCCTTGGCGAGTGAAAAGACCGCGCCGGCGACCAGCAGCACCCGCGCCGCGAGGTTGGCGCCGTCGAGCCGGCGATAGAGGCCGGGGGTCAGCAGCAGCAGCAACGTGCCGACCAGACTGGCGGCCAGGTGGCTCGCCTCGATGAACGGCAGCGGCAGGACGTGCGCGAGCGCGCGTATCCGGGGCTGGAGCGCGGGCAGCGCGCCCGACAGCAGCAGCAACGCGCCGCCCCCGAATGCCGCGGCAGCCATCAGCAGCGGCGACAGGCTGGCGACGGCATCCTCCAGCCCGGTCAATAACCGCGCCGTCCCGCGCTGGCGCCGCCCCTCGTGCCAGGCCAGCAGGACGATGCCGACGGCGAGCGGGGCAAGATAGTAGATCGCGCGATAGGCGACGAGCGCGGCGAGCAGGGTGGTGCGATCGCCCGGCAGGACGCTCATCACCACCGCCTCGAACACGCCGACGCCGCCGGGGATATGGGTCAGGACGGTCGCTGTGATCCCCAGCGCATAGGCGAGTACAAAGGCCGGCAGCAGCGCGGGCGCGGCCTGCGGCAGCAGGACGAACAGCGCGGCGCTGGCGCAGGCCAGGTCGACCGCGGCGACCAGGATCTGTGCGGCGAACTGGCCCGGCCGGGGCAGCGGGACGGTGAAGCCGAACAGGCGGATCGGCGTGGATATCGTCGCGGTCGCGACGAACGTCGCCACGATCAGCGCCAGCACGCCGGCGCCCAGCAGGTGCGTCTGCGCGGCGCTCAGGGTCAGGCCGGGCAGCGCGAGCGCGCCGTCGTGCATCGCCAGCGCAAGGCCGGTGACCGCGACGACGCCGGCCCAGAACGTCGCACCGGCCAGACCGACGACGCGCGCCACGTCCGGCCCGTCCAGCCCGGCAGCGGTATAGACGCGGTAGCGCGCCGATCCGCCGGTCAGCACCGACAGCCCCAGATTGTGGCTGAGCGTGTAGCTGGTGAACGATGCGGTCGCCGCGGTCTTCCAGGGCAGCGGCTTGCCGATGATGCTGAGCGCCAGCACGTCGTAGCAGGTCAGCGCCAGGTAGCTTGCCGCGGTGAAGCCCAGGGCAGCCGCGATCCGCGACGGCGGCAGGGCCGCGACCGCCGCCTTCACATCCGCCAGATGCACCTCGTGCGTCAGACGATAGAGCGCCGCCAGCGCGACGACCAGCAAAGCCACCGCGACCCCGCCGACGATCCAGCCGCGATACCGCCCGCCGATGACGCGCAGCCTAGTCATGCGGCACCGCGCCGATGCGGGTCCACAGCTGCGACTTGCAGAACAGTCCGCCCAGGATGCAGCCCTTCACCCGCAGCATCTGGGGCGACACCGTATCGATTTCCGAAGCGAAGCTGTGGCCCATGTCGGGCACGAACACGCTCCCCTTCCAGCGGCCTTCGCCATCGGGGCGATAGTCCTGCAGCAGCATCGTGCCGATCAGATGGTCGACGCCGGCGTCGCGCGCGTCGCTCTGCGCCTCGTCGTTCGCCCAGACGATCCGGCCGCATAGTTTGTCGCCGCAGGGCGCGGCCTGGACCACGACGCTCTTGTGCGGGCTCATCCACAGGCCGCCGGGCGAAACCGGGGTGGCCAGGGCCGGGAACCCGCCAGAAGCGCCGCCGCCGCCAGTCCGATTGCCTTTCGTCGTGCCATGGCCTGCCCAATCCTTGCTTGCGCGTCGTGCCGGCTATGGTCGCCGTGAAATTGCCGCGCGTTGGCCGGGGTCTGAACTTTCGGTAATGATCGGGTTCGACACCCTGGCATCGTGCTCCAGCAGGGTCCGCGCGACGGCCGCGGCGTCATAATCCAGGAAATGCCCGCCCGGCAGCGCGACCGATCGCACGTTGGACGCCCGCCAGATCGGGCACAGGCTGTCGATTTCCTCGGCACCGTGGACGCACAGCACCGGCAGTCCGGTCAGCGCGCGCGCATAGGGTAGGGCGGGGCCATCGTGCCCCAGATCGATCACGCCGCCGGGCGTCGCACGGAACGTCATGGTGTCGGCCGGGACGACCAGATCGACCGCCGTGAGCCTGGCCCGCATCGCCGGTGACAGCCGGGGGACGCCGACCAGCGCGACGTTGGCGCCGAACGACTGCCCGATCAGCAGAATTCGGCGCGCGCCGGGCACCGCGGCGGCGCGGCCGACCGCGCGTTCGACGAAGGCGGCGGCTTCGGTGGGCGATCGGCGATCGGCGAAATAGGTCAGCGAATTGACGCCGACGACCGGCAGGCCTTCGGCCGCCAGCGCCTTGGCGATCCGCGGCCCCATACCGGTGTTGAAGCCCATGTCGCCCGACAGCAGAACCGCGACCAGTCCCTGTCGACCGGGCGGTGCGGGGACGTCGGCCGGCACCAACGTGTAGAGCGGACCACCGAAATAGCCGAGGAAGCGGACATAGCCGAGCGAACCGACGACGATGGCCAGCATCAGGCCCAGCGCCGCCAGCCAGCGCCGGGTCATGCCTGCATCCGATAGGTCGGGACGAAGCTGGCGATCGTCAGCACGACCATGGCGGTGATGAAGGTCGCATCCGCAATCCGCTCCAGCCAGTGCAGGCGCGTTCGCTCCTGCATGCGCAGCGCAAAATAGGACGACAGCATCGCCGCCAGGAACAGCAGCGCGTCGACCGCCAGCATGTCGTCGGCGATCGTCCGGCCATGGTGCGGCTGGATCGCGACCTGGATAATGCTGATCGCGGTCAGGCACACGCCGACCAGGCCCGCCGACACCGGGCAGATCATGGCGCACGTCCGTTCGTCCAGCGTGGCGACCCGGCCCGCACGGCGCAGGCGATGGCGGCTTGCTTCGGTCATGCCTCTTACGTCGCATCCCGCACGCTGCACCGCGCTGACCGCAACATGACCGATCCGTAATGTTTCCCGCCGCCACATCGCGCTATGGAGGGGTGGCGAAGCGACGGGAGCGACGATGAAAATCCTGGTGATCGAGGATGATGCGGCGATGGCCGCTTTCGTGACCAAGGGATTGCAGGAGGCGGGCTATACCGTCGACCACGCCGCCACCGGCCGCGACGGGCTGTTCCTGGCCACCGATGGCACCTACGACTGTATCGTGCTCGACCGGATGCTGCCGGGGATCGACGGCATGGCGGTGCTAGCGGGCATGCGCGGCGCGGGGATCGAGACGCCGGTCATCGTGCTCTCGGCACTCGGCGCGCCGGAGGACCGGATCGCCGGGCTGACCAAGGGCGCCGACGATTATCTGACCAAGCCCTTTGCTTTCGCCGAGCTCGCCGCGCGCATCGCGCTGTTGATCCGCCGCGGCAGCGCCGCGACCAACGTGCCGCAGACGCAGCTGTCGTACGAAGATCTGGACATGGACCTGCTCGCCCGGCGCGTCCGCCGCGCGGGGCAGACGATCGACCTGCAACCACGCGAATTCCGCCTGCTCGAATTCCTGCTGCGCCATGCCGATCAGGTGGTCACCCGCACGATGCTGCTGGAGGCGGTGTGGGATTATCACTTCGACCCCGGCACCAACGTCATCGACGTCCACCTCAGCCGCCTGCGTCGCAAGGTCGACGACGGGTTCGCCCGGCCTCTGCTCCAGACCGTACGCGGCGTCGGCTATCGGCTGGGGACGGCGGGATAGGGTAGCGTTTGCGCACGGCCTGACATAAGGCGCGGCGCTTATGGCCCGCATCCAGACTCCCCAGCGCGTGCGCGGCACGCAGGACATCGCGTTCGACGAGGAACGCCGATTCGCCCGCGTGGTCGAGGCATTCGACCGCATCCGCAAACTCTATTGCTTCGGCCGCGTCGAATTGCCGGTGTTCGAGGATACCCAGGTCTTCGCCCGATCGATCGGCGAGACGACCGACGTTGTATCGAAGGAGATGTACACGTTTCCGGACCGCGGCGGCGATTCGCTGACGCTGCGCCCCGAATTCACCGCAGGCATCGCGCGGGCGTATATCGGCAACGGCTGGCAGCAGCATGCGCCGATCAAGGTAGCGACGCACGGCCCAGTCTTCCGCTACGAACGCCCGCAGAAGGGGCGGTACCGCCAGTTCCACCAGATCGACGCCGAAATCCTGGGCGCGGCCGAGCCGGCGGCGGATGTCGAACTGCTCGCGCTGGCGGACCAGCTGCTGAACGACCTCGGCATCGCCGATGGCGTGACGCTTCAGCTCAACACGCTGGGCGACGCGGCGACGCGCGATGCCTGGCGCGCGGCGCTGGTCGAGCATTTTGCGGGTGCCCGCGACGTGCTGAGCGAGGACAGTCTGGTCCGGCTCGACAAGAACCCGATGCGCATCCTCGATTCGAAGGACCCGCGCGACCGCCCGATCGCGGACTCGGCGCCGGGGATCGACGAATTTCTGACCGCGGAAGCGAGTGACTTCTTCGCGGCGGTGACCGCTGGACTCGATGCGGCGGGTGTGAAGTGGACCCGCAACGACCGCCTGGTTCGCGGGCTCGACTACTACCGCCACACCGCGTTCGAATTCGTGACCGATCGGCTGGGCGCGCAAGGGACCGTGCTGGCCGGCGGGCGCTACGACGGGCTGGTCGAGAGCCTGGGCGGACAGCCGACGCCGGGCGTGGGCTGGGCCGCCGGGATCGAGCGGCTGGCGATGTTGTTGGATGAACCGGCGAAAGATAGCGTTGCCGTCGTCGTGATCCCCGCCGATGATC
This sequence comes from Sphingomonas sp., assembly GCA_035709645.1. Lineage (GTDB taxonomy): Bacteria > Pseudomonadota > Alphaproteobacteria > Sphingomonadales > Sphingomonadaceae > Sphingomonas. The sequence continues at coordinate 1,589 of DASTEN010000452.1, read as the reverse complement.
CCGCGAATACTCATGCCGTTTCGTTGATTAGTGATCTACGGCGCGCTGGCGCCCGAGCGGATATGGCGTTCCGCGGCAACATGAAGCGTCGGTTGGCGAAGGCTGACGGGCAAGGCGCCTCCCTGGTTGCGATTGTCAGATCAACCAGTGAGCAAAAAGGTTCAATCACCGCAAAGATCATGAGCTCTGGCCAACAGCTTGATTTGTCAGGCGTTGAGGTTGACGCTTTCGTTCACGCGTCCACACTCTATTCGAGTGGTTTGACGGACGAGGACGCAGAAGACGCTTCGATCTTACACGACATGATCCGCGAGTATTCCGAGGGCAAGTGGCCTAGCGGCGGTAAGACGACCGCATGACCCGCATCCCCGCCGACCGCATCCGCCAGATCGAGGCGCGGCGTGACGAATTGCAGGCGCTGATGGCGACCGGCGACCTGCCCGGCGACCGCTTCGTCGCGGTGTCGAAGGAATATGCCGAGATCGAGCCCGTCGCGCTGGCTGCCGCCGAGGTGCGCCGCTTGCGGCAGGAGGCTGAGAGCCTGACCTATATGTCGCAGGACGGCGATGCCGAGCTGCGCGCGATGGCGATCGAGGAACTGCACGACAACGAGCGCGCGCTGGAAGCCGCCGACCGGGCGCTCGCGCTAGCGCTGCTGCCGCGCGACGTGGCCGACGAACGCGCGGCGATGCTCGAAATCCGCGCGGGTACCGGCGGCGACGAAGCCGCGCTGTTCGCCGGCGACCTGCTGCGCATGTACCAGCGCTATGCCGACCGCCAGGGGTGGAAGGTCGAGCTGATATCCTTCTCCGACAGCGATGCCGGCGGATATAAGGAAGTCGTCGCTTCGGTCGTCGGCAAGGGCGTGTTCGCAAAGCTGAAGTTCGAAAGCGGCGTCCACCGCGTGCAGCGCGTACCAGTGACCGAAAGCGGCGGGCGCATCCATACCTCCGCCGCGACCGTCGCAGTGTTGCCGGAGGCCGAGGAGGTCGACGTCGACATCCAGGACAAGGACCTGAAGATCGACATCTATCGCGCATCCGGCGCGGGCGGGCAGCACGTCAACACGACCGACTCCGCGATCCGCATCACCCACTTGCCGACCGGCCTCGTCGTCATCCAGCAGGACGAACGCAGCCAGCACAAGAACAAGGCGAAGGCGCTGAAGGTGCTGCGGACGCGGCTGTACGAGGCGGAGCGCGAGCGGCTGGCATCGGAGCGGGCGGGCGCGCGCAAGTCGATGGTGGGCTCCGGCGACCGCTCGGAACGCATCCGTACGTACAACTTCCCGCAGGGGCGGGTGACCGACCACCGCATCAACCTGACGCTCCACCGCCTGCCCGAAATCCTCGAGGGCGAGATGGACGAACTGCTCGGCGCCTTGATCGCGCAGGATGAGGCGGAGCGGCTGGCGACGCTGGATGGGTGAGGCTGGTTCACGCGAAGGCGCGAAGGGCGCGAAGAAGAAGGAAGCATGGGTTCGCGCAGAGGCGCAGAGGCGCAGAGAGGATGCGTCTGCCGATCGCGCAGCGATCCATCTCTGTCCTCGGGTCGACCAAGGTAAACGGCGCCTGACGGCGCGGAACGTC
>DASTEN010000451.1:0-2666 GCA_035709645.1 Sphingomonas sp. | reverse complement strand
GGAACATCCGTTTGAGCGTGGCCGCAGCCGCCTGCTGGCCCTCGCGCTCGACCGAGGATTCCTTGAGATGGCGCACCGAAGCCAGTACGCCGGCGACCAGCACCGGCGAGAGCGAGGTCGTGAAGATGAAGCCCGGCGCATAGGAGCGGATGACGTCGATGACGGTGCGGTCGGCGGCGATATAGCCGCCCATCACGCCGAACGCCTTGCCCAGCGTCCCTTCGATGATCGTCAGGCGCGATGCGGCTTCGTCGCGTTCGGAAATGCCGCCGCCGCGCGCTCCGTACATGCCGACGGCATGGACCTCGTCGAGATAGGTCAGCGCGTTGTATTTGTCGGCAAGGTCGCAGATCGCGTGGATCGGCGCCACGTCGCCGTCCATCGAATAGACGCTTTCGAACGCGATCAGCTTGGGCACCGCCGGGTCTTCGGCGGCGAGCAGTTCCTCGAGATGGGCGAGGTCGTTGTGGCGGAACACCCGTTTTTCACAGCCCGAATGGCGGATGCCGGCGATCATCGACGCGTGGTTCAGTTCGTCGGAAAAGACGATGCAGCCGGGCAGGATGCGCGCCAGCGTCGACAGCGTCGCTTCGTTCGAGACATAGCCCGACGTGAACAGCAGTGCCGCTTCCTTGTCGTGCAGGTCGGCCAGTTCGCCTTCGAGATCGATGTGATAGTGGGTGTTGCCGCCGATATTGCGGGTGCCCCCCGACCCTGCGCCGACATCGTGCAGCGCTTCCTCCATCGCGGCGATGACCGCGGGATGCTGGCCCATCGCCAGGTAATCGTTCGAGCACCATACGGTGATCGGCTTCGGCCCGTTATGCCCGGCGAAGCAGCGCGCATTGGGGAATTGCCCTTTGTTGCGCAGGATGTCGATGAAGACGCGGTAGCGCCCTTCCTCGTGCAGGCGGTCGATCGCCTGTGCGAAGACACGGTTGTAATCGACCGAGCGGGCCGGAACTGCGTCGATGCTCATGAGGCGGGGGTGTACCTGTTGGGGCGGCCCGTTTCCAGCGGATAAAAGCGGTTATGGTGATTGGCGGGGTTGGACATATTGTCCAAGGGGGCGGGGCCTATAGTGCCTCCACCGATCCGAAGCCCTGTGCCGCAAGCCCCGCTGCGATGGCGCGCTCCCGGTCGCCCAGTCGGGTGAACACCAGCCGGCCGGGAACCGGAGTCGCGGGGAAATCCTGTCCCTGCGTCAGCGCGACGATCCGCCGGGCGATGCCGGGGCCGCCATCGACGAACGCGATGTGAGGCGCGACGGTGCGCATCGCATCCTCCAGCAGCGGGAAATGGGTGCAGGCGTTGACGATGACATCGATTTGCTCGCCACCCGGCTGGTCGAACAACCCGGCAAGTTCGGCGGCGATCGCCTCGCGTGGCGGGGGCGTGCCGGCCAGCGCTCCTTCCGCCAGTTCGACCAGTGTCGCCGATCCGTGGCGCAGCACGGTGCAGTCGGCGGCGAAGCGGGTGGTCAGGTCGTCGACATAGGGCTGGCGCACCGTTGCCTGCGTGCCCAGCACGCCGACGACGCGGGTCCTGCTCATCGCCGCTGCGACCTTGATCGCCGGCACCGTGCCGACGACCGGCACGTCGAGCGCCGCGCGCACCACCGGCAGGGCGATGGTCGAAGCGGTATTGCAGGCGATCACGACGAGGCGCGGGCGATAGCGCTCGACCAGCCTCCCGAGCAGGGCGGGAACGCGCGCGGCAATCTCCGCCTCGGTCCGGGTGCCATAGGGGAAGCCGGCCGAGTCGGCGGCATAGACGATCGGCGCGCTCGGCAGCAGGGCGCGGGTCGGCGCCACGACCGACAGGCCGCCGACGCCCGAATCGAAGAACAGGATCGGTTGCGCCGTTTCGGTCATGGATGGTCCCGTAGCCGCCGCTCGCCGCGTTGCAAGCCGCCGCCGAACCCCTTACCCTGCACGGTACAGACGGCAAGTTACACGGGGGCGATCCTGCCGAGCGAAATTCTCTGGTTCCCGCCGGTGGCGGCGTTGCTGATCGGCTATCTGCTCGGATCGATCCCGTGGGGCATCCTGCTCACGCGGATCGCCGGGGCGGGCGATCTGCGCTCCATCGGGTCGGGCAATATCGGCGCGACCAACGTACTGCGTACCGGGCGCAAGGGGCTGGCGGCGGCGACGCTGCTGCTCGACCGGTTGAAGGGCGCGGCGGCGGTGTGGATCGTCGCGGCGTGGTTTCCGGGCGAGGAACTGGTCGCGGGCGCGGCGGCGTTCGTCGGCCATTGCTATCCGCTGTGGCTGCGGTTCCGGGGCGGCAAGGGCGTGGCGACGATGATGGGCGTCGTGGTCGCGCTCAGCCCGATGGCGGGGCTGGTCTATGCGGTCGTATGGCTGGGGTTGCTGGGGACGATCCGCATTTCGTCGGTCGCGGGCATGGCGGCGGCGGTCGCCGCGCCGGTCGCGGCGGCGGCGCTCGGGCGGTTCGACCTGGTGGTGCTGTTCCTCGGCCTCGCGCTGATCGTGCTGTGGAAGCACCGCGAGAATATCGAGCGGCTGGTGGCGGGGACGGAGCCGAGGATCGGCCGCAAGCGTGGGTGAAGGGTCGGTAGGCGAGCGACCCGGCGCCGCCGACCAGAACGCCGCCCGGTTCGCGGCGCTGCGGCTGATCCGGTCGGCCAATATCGGCCCGGT
>DASTEN010000450.1:0-20037 GCA_035709645.1 Sphingomonas sp. | reverse complement strand
GGAGGGGGCGTGCCGCAAGGGGCGCCGCCGGCGAGCGTGGTACACGGGGCCCGCCCCCTGCACCCCGAGCCGGTGGCACGCGGTCCCCCTCACCATGCCGGGGAGGACAGGATGGAACACGTAACAGCCGGCAGTTCGTTCGCCGCACTCGCGTACCTCGTCGCCGGGGTGTGCTTCATCCTCGCGCTGCGGGGCCTGTCGTCGCCGACGTCGAGCCAGCGCGGCAACCGCTTCGGCATGATCGGCATGACGATCGCGGTGGTGACGACGCTCATCACGCATGTCCCGACGGCGGCACCCCAGGGCAAGGGCTGGACGCTCTATGCGCCGGCAAACCTGTATGATTTGCCGGTTGACTGGACCGCGATCGCGCTTGTGCTCGCCGCGATCGGCATCGGTGCGGTCATTGGTTTGGTCACCGCCCGTCGCATCGCGATGACCGCGATGCCGCAGCTGGTCGCCGCCTTCCACAGCCTCGTCGGCCTCGCCGCGGTCCTCGTCGCCGCCGCCGCCTTCCTGAACCCGATGGCGTTCGGCATCGCCAAGCTGGTCATCCCGATGATCGGCCAGCCCTTCGCTTTCATCGAACCCGTCAGCCGGATCGAAATGGGCCTGGGCGTCGCGATCGGCGCGATCACCTTTTCCGGCTCGGTCATCGCCTTCCTGAAGCTGAACGGCAACATGGGCGGCGCGCCGATCCTGCTGCCGGGCCGTCACCTGATCAACCTCGGCACGCTCGCCGCGATCCTACTGCTGGTCGTCTATTTCACGCAGAACCAGGACCCGTGGGTGTTCTGGACGATTACGGCGCTCAGCTTCGTCATCGGCTTCCTGCTGATCATCCCGATCGGCGGCGCGGACATGCCGGTCGTGGTCAGCATGCTGAACAGCTATTCGGGCTGGGCGGCAGCGGCGATGGGCTTCACGCTGCACAATTCGGCGATGATCATCACCGGCGCGCTGGTGGGTTCGTCGGGCGCGATCCTCAGCTACATCATGTGCCGCGCGATGAACCGCAGCTTCATCAGCGTCATCGCCGGCGGCTTCGGCGCGGAGACGGGCGGCGGCGGTGCGGGGGCCGCCAAGACCGACCGTCCATGGAAGCGCGGGTCGGCGGAAGACGCCGCCTTCCTGATGAGCCAGGCCGAGCAGGTCATCATCGTCCCCGGCTATGGCATGGCGGTCGCGCAGGCGCAGCATGTGCTGCGCGAGATGGCCGACAAGCTGAAGGAGCACGGCGTCCGCGTGAAATACGCGATCCACCCGGTCGCGGGGCGCATGCCCGGGCACATGAACGTCCTGCTGGCCGAAGCCAACGTCCCCTATGACGAAGTGTTCGAGCTGGAGGACATTAACAGCGAATTCGCGCAGACCGACGTCGCCTTCGTCATCGGCGCCAACGACGTGACCAATCCCGCGGCGAAGACCGACAAGACCTCGCCCATCTACGGCATGCCGGTGCTCGACGTGGAGAAGGCCAAGACCGTATTGTTCGTGAAGCGCAGCATGGGCGGCGTCGGCTATGCCGGCGTCGACAACGACGTGTTCTACATGGACAACACGATGATGCTGCTGGCGGACGCGAAGAAGATGGTCGAGGAGATCGTGAAGTCGCTCGACTGATCGACAGCGCCTGAAACACAACCATTCTGACCCTATCTGCCTGCAATCGCCGACAATTTCGGCAATGTCTCCGAAATGGAGTTAGTTTGCCGCCATTTCCGCAATCGGCATCGCGATCAATCCGATCCGGTGCCGTCGTGGCTCGAACCCGCCGGTCCTGCTCTCCATCAAGGGCGCAGGACCCGACACGAGGCGGCACGATGACTTCACAGGCGACCGACGACCTGCTGTACGACGACGCGGCGACCGTCCTGCTGATCGGTGATCGCGGCAGCGATATGACGATCGCACGGCGGGCGATCGCCGTCGCGGGATATCGCAGCGTCGGTGTCGCGTCGCTGGAGGATGCGGCGACCGCCGTCGCGATGCGCAGCGGTCCCGATGTCGTGATGATCGAGGCGGGCGGGATCGACCCGGCGGGTGCGGCACACTGGCTCGCCCCCATCGACACGCTGGCCCGCGACCGCGGGATCGACATCATCGTCAGCACCGGCGCACCCGGCGACGATACCGACGCGGTCGCAGCGGTACTGGCCGGGCCGCATGTCCAGCATCTGTGCGATCCGCACCTCGTCGACCGGCTGGCCGCCCTGCGCATGGTCGGTGGCCGGCGCGGCATGCGCCTCCACGACACGGCCCGCGACGCCGACGACCGGCTGCGCCGGCTCAATGCCGAGGTTGCGCGCTTCGCCGACACGCTGGCGCGGCTGGCCAGCGAACACGACCGACCGCGCTATGGCGGGTCGCTCCGCGATCGCACGCCCGGCTTCCGTGGCGAGCACCCCGATCCGACCGCACCGGTCGACGCCACGCTGGTCCGCGACACCATCCGCGGGCGCCGGATGCGCGCGGCGCACTTCGCCGAGGAACTGTTCGCCGATCCCGCCTGGGACATGCTGCTGGACCTGTTCGCCGCCGATCTGGAGGGGCGCCGCGTGTCCGTTTCCAGCCTGTGCATCGCCGCCGCCGTTCCCGGCACGACGGCGCTGCGCTGGATCGGATCGATGCTCGATGCCGGCCTGTTCGAACGCTACGCCGACCCCGCCGATCGGCGACGCGCGTTCATCTCGCTATCGGATACCGCGCGCAGCGGCATGGCCGCCTATTTCGACGCGATCCGGCGCGCCGGGGTGATACCCGCGTAAGCGGGTGGGGGGTTGATTACCGCGGCGCGACGCGGCAAAGCCGCGCCGTCGGACGGTGCAGACGCACCGCCGGCCGTGTTCGGCGCCCATGGCGCCTGCGCGGGCGCTTAGCTCAGTTGGTAGAGCATCTCGTTTACACGGTGCGCGTCTGACGCCTGTAACGTGTTGAGCGCGCTATGCTTTTTTGCCCTTGGCGTTCGGGACTTCGGGAATAGTCCGGGACTCGCTTGCATCCAACGCCTGCCGGACGTCGTCGTCAGTGGCGTGAGCGTAGCGTAGGGTCGTCTTGATCGACTTGTGCGCCAAGGCGCGTTGCGCCGCCTTGAGGTTGCCGGTGGCGCGCAGGATCCTCGTGCCGCGGGTGTGGCGCAGGTCGTGGAAGCGGAAGCCGTCGACCTCGGCCGCCTTCAGCGCTGCCGCCCACGGCTTGCGCAGAACGGTAATGCTCATGGGGTAGCGATCGCCGCGTTTGCGCGCGGGCTGTAGTCGGCCGCGCTTGTCGACGAATTCGGGCTTCGTCCGCACGGCGGCATAGGTGAAAACGAACGGGCCGACCTTTGGCTGGTTGGCGATGATAACCAGCATGTCCTGCGTCAGCGGTCGGCGGACGATGTCGCCGCCTTTGATCTTCGTGGCGGCCGTGCGCGCCGCCAGATCGAGATCGGACCAGCGCAGACCGATGACCTCGCTTTTACGCCACCCGGTCTTCAGGGCGAATTCGCAAAAGTCGTAAAGGTCGGGCCGGATCTGTTCGAACAGCTTGCCTTCCTCGGTCACGCTCAGCTCGCGCGGGGGCTTGGCCGGCACCTTCAGCATGAGGGCGCCCCAATCGGGCATCTCGCCGGCGTCATAGCGGGCCTTGACCGCCCAACGCCATACGGCGCGCCAGACCTCGATCTCGCGATTGACGGTGGCGTTCGTCCGGTCGTCGCGCCGGCGGGCGACCAGGCGCAGCAGATCGCGCTGGGTGATCTCCGATAGCAAGATGTCCTTGCCCAGGCCGGCGATCAACGCGGCGAGGATGTAGCGGGTGGTCGACCAGCTCGGCAGTTCCTCGGCGCGGTCCTGGTAGAGCCCGCAGGCTTCGTCGAGCGTGATGGGCGGGCGGGTATTGCCCCCGCTCCTCGCCTTCGCACGCTCAGCATCCTCTACGACCTGGGCGGAACGCTTGGTCTTTGCACCGGTCGACCCGTGAAAGCGACGACCCTTCCAGATGAAGTCGAAGTGGTAGTACGGCGAGTTTTTCGGCTTGTAGACGGACATTCCGGGGCCTTCCGGGCGCGGGCAGCGACGTAATCGTCGCAATCTTCCGGCCGGTAGCGAATTTTTCGGTCGGTGATGGCGACATAGCGAAGGTGGCCATCGACGCGGAGTCGGCGCAAGGTCTTTGTGCAGACATGCAGGCGGGCGGCGGCCTGCTCTGGTGTCAGCAGCTCGCTCACGCGGCGGTCGCCTCCTGCGCAGCCACTGCAGCGGCGATGCGCTGGACGGCGGTGTCGAAGTGGCGCGGATCCTTTTCGATGCCGGTGAAGCGTCGGCCAGCACGGATCGCGGCGACGCCGGTGGAGCCGGTCCCCATGAACGGGTCGCAGACGCTCTCCCCCGCTACGTTGCCGATGATCTTGGTCATCAGCGCATCGGGCTTGGTCGTCGGGTGGTCGAACCGGGCCGGGCCGCGCGGCGAGGTGATGCGGCTGACGCGCATCTTGTCGCCGATCGCGCCGACGGGGTGGTAGCCGCGGTTCCAGGCGTGGACGTAGAATTCGGCGTCGGGGCGGTAGTGCTTGTTAGCGATCGGCTGCGGATTGGTCTTTTGCCATACGCACAGAGCGTGGCGGTGAAACTGGCCCTGGACGCGGCCCAGCAGCTCAGCGAGTTGGTCGTTGTGCGCGAAGACGATCGCCGCGCCGCAGAGCAGCGGGTTGACGATCGACATGTCGAAGCCGCGGTGCAGATCCGCAGCGACAATCGCGTCGAACATCGGCCGGCGCTTACGATACTTGCCCGCGCCGGTCGCGCGGATCAGGTAGGGTGGATCCATCACGTCGGCATCGTGGAACCCAGCTCCGGGGCGAATTTCGTAGGCATCGCCCAGGTAGAGCGTAGCTGGGCCGATCTGGACGACTGTCGTCATGCCACCCTCGCCAGATCCGACGCCTCGCCGTTCAGCAACGCGCAGCCGGCCGCCGTTAGCGACCACTCTTTAAGTGGCCCCCTCAGTTTGCTGTCGGCGTCGCATGCGCATGACACCGTCTGTCCCTCGACAAGTCCGGCAGCCTCAGCGGCAAGCATGGCTTTGTCGTTTGCGAGGCGCGTCTTCGGCCACCATCGCAGCGGCGAAATCGCAGCCCTCATCTGCCGGTTACTGGTCGTCACGATTTCGTGCTTTCAAGTATGTTTACCGCGACGCCAGCCAACAGACCGCGCGCCTCGAGGCAGAGGCCGGACCAGTCACGGATGCGGCGTTCGCGCCAAGCGGCGTTGATTTCGGTGCGGAGGATGCGGGGCAGTTCGTACCAGTGCGGGCGGCACATGAGCTTGCCGCGCGGGATCTCGACCGTGCAGCAGGGGGCGGTGCAGACGCGCGGGGCGGTGTGGCGTTTGGCGGCGGGCATTAGCGGCGCTCCTGTGACAGGCTGGCGAACAGCGCGATCAGGACGAACGGCAACGCTAGGATGGCGAGGGCGACGGCCAGGACGGCGCGCAGGCGGGGGCGTGAGCGGAGCATCAGCGGATGCCCAGGCTGTCGCGGTACGTCTCGATCAGGACGTCCGCTTCCTCGCGGTGGTGCGGCTCCATCTTCCGCAAGCGGACGATCTCGCGCATCGTCTTGGCGTCGAAGCCGATCGACTTGCCCTCGCCGTACACATCCTTGATGTCATCGGCGATGCCGCGCTTTTCTTCCTCCAGGCTCTCTATCCGTTCGATCAGCAGGCGCAGTGTTTCCGCCGACGCCTCGCCGTTGGTCTTGATCGGGTCGGGGACGTGCCGCTTGCGTTTGGCCCGACCGGCCGGGGCCGGTGGGTCGAAGCACGGGACGTGACGGGTCAGGCCGCCGGCGGCGCGGACGGTGCGCATGGTGAGCGCGTTCATGCTTGCGTCGCCTTGTGAATGGCGGCGACGAATCGTCTCCGTAGATCCGTCAGCACCTCGTCAGGCTCGCGCGGATATCGCTCGTTCCACTGCTCAATCGCGACGTCGAGAATTTCGACGCTGTCCTGCGCGACTTCCAGCAGATCTGGGGCGGCGGCGATCAGGCGCGCATTCGAATAGGTTTCGGCCTCGCTGCGCTCGTCGGTCGGCCAGAGCATCGCGGCCACCGGCAGGAAGTCGCCGTCACGGCCGAAAGCGTCGGTCGTCACGACGGCTTTAAATGGGCTGACCATCCAGGGTGCCGGGGTGTGAGCGGTTTTCATGCTGCCTTTCCGATCTCGGCGAGGCCGCGGTCGACGCAGTGGGTGCAGAGGTGGGGCGACAGCAGGCGGCAGATGCTTTCGACGCGGTCGACCTCGGAAATGCAGGGGTCGTGATCGCTGCAGCCGCAGCCGCGGCAGATGCGGGCGTGGCGGTGGGCGGGCGCTTCGGCGAGTTGGCGGTAGATGGCGGGATCGAAGGGCATGACGCTCTGGATCAGGCGCAGGGCGTCATGGCTGACGATGACCGAGCCGGGGCGCTCCATCAGGCGGACCTGATCGATCGCGCGGCGGCGCATGATGGCGAGCTGGGTATCGGTCGGCTTGTGGCGCCGGCCGTGGACACCGACGGTGACCAGCGCGCGGGCGAGGTTTTCCACGGTGAAGCCGGCGGCGCGGCGGCGCAGGGCGACATATTCGGACGGCGTCAGCGGCAGGGCCGCATGCCGGGTGTCGACGGGGATCGCCGGCATTCTTGAGACGTGCATGGTCATGGCTCCTTTCAGCGAGCGGTGGACGGGTGGTGGTCGGGGTTGCGGAAGACCCAGCAGTTGACGGTCTTCCCCGTCACGCTGTTGGTGGGCTTGGAGGCGGCCTCGAACTTGCGGCGCTTGCTGGTCTTCAGCAGGCGTTTCAGCTCGACGATCGTGCAGGGCATCGACAGGCGCAGTTCGGCGCAGCGTTGTTCGAAATGGGTGAGGCTGATCGCGAACACTTCCGGGTTCCGGCTGTGATCGATCGGGCGTTCGTAGCCCTCGGGCTCGATCGACCGGATGTGGTCGAAGCGTTCCCAGAACAGTTCGACGTTCGGGTGATCGCTTTCCACCGCGCGCTGACGTTCGGCGAGCATGGTGTGGATGAAGGCGTGCGCCTCGGCCGCGTGGTGGTCAGTCAGCGTGTCGACTACGATCCGCATGGCGTCGAGCATCGCGGCGAGCTGGGCGTGGTTCTTGACCAGACGCCCGTTGCGGATGCCGGGCAGCTTGGACATGGTCGCCTCGTGCCGCCGGAACGCCTCGCGGTAGGCGGTCAGGATCTTCTCTTCCTTGCGGATGACGTGAATCAGGAAGCCCGACACGCTCTCGACGTCGGTGCGCGCCAGCTGCTCGCCCGCGATCTTGCCGGCGCTGCCGAAGCGGCTCTTGTCGAAGTGGATCGCCATGATGCGTTCGCGCAAAGCCGGAGAGGCATCGACGCTGTCGTTCTGGGCGATGACGATCGCGCCGCGGAACGGCGGTTCGAACGTCTCCATTCCGCCGTTGGCGATAGCGCGGGTGCGGACGGCGCGGCCGTTGTAGGCGGTCTTCAGCTCGTCCCATTCGAAGCGGCGGCCGTGGGGCGTGTCCTGGTTGCGGTCGCCCTCGATCAGCACGACCGGCAAGTTGCCGACCTGCCCCAGCGTGCGGGCGATGCCGGCGTTGGTCGCCTTGGTCGGGTCGAAGCCTTCGTAATTGGCGCGTCCGGCGAGCTTCCACAGGAACTCCAGCAGCGTCGTCTTGCCGGTGCCCGGCAGGCCGGTCATCTCGAGGAAAGCCAGGCTGTCCTGTTCGCGCCGCAGATGGTCGGCGAAGAAGCTCAGCACCCAGAAGGCGAGCGCGACGACGCCCTTCGGCCCGTAGGCGGTGTACAGCGGCGCGACCCATGACAGGTCGAGCCGATCGGGATCATAGGTGATGCGCAGGATCCGGTCAGTCGTGCGCAGCTTCACGTTCTGCTTGCCGAGGACGAAGAAATCTTCCTCGTTCGGCTCGTACACGCGGCCCTGGTAGACGGCGCGGTCGCCGAGGATCCACGCGCCGTGTTCGATCGAATAGCCGGTGTGCTGGATAGCCTCGACCATGCGGATCGAAGACCACTGCAGCTGCATCAGCCGGTCGATCTGGAATTGCGAGCCGGTCCACTGCGCGCCCGGCGCGATCGAGGCGAGGCGCTTTTTGAATTCCCCGTTGGTCGAGCAGGCTGACCCCGAGAACGTCGCCTTCACGCTCGGCCGTGCCTTCGGGAAGTCGATGCGCAGATAGTAGGCGCCTTCCTCCAGATTGGGGTCGCGCTGAAAATAGAGGGTGCGGAAGACGCAATTGGCCAGCTCATCGATGTCGCAGGCTTCCTCGGCCGCGCTGTCCCACCGCGCCTGGGGCGACATGTCCTGGTATTGGGCGTGGTCGGGGTCGGAGCTTTCCAGCCAGGCGGTCTGGATCTGGTTGATCCTTTCGACCGAGAAGCTGGCCCAGAGCTGCTTACCGCCGAAGACGATCGGGAACGCGGCGTACCGATCGCGCTTATAGATCAGCATCGCCTTTTCGGTCGCGCTGCCGGCGATCGTGACTTCGCCGTTCCACAGGTAGGTTTCGAGGTGTTCGGCGGTCAGCTCGTCGGCTTGGAGCAGATCGTTCCAGTCGTGCTTGTCGCCCTCCCCGTCCGGTCGCACCTGGGCGGCGCCGCAGGTGAAGCCGGCCTCACGCCCCTTCTTTACGAAGTCGCGGGTGTAGCGGACGCCGGCGCGGCCGACGTCGTACGCGAAGATCAGTTTGGGAGCGGGCTTGCCCTTCTCGGCCGCAGCGAGGCGGACTGCGTCGAGCGCGTCCGCGGGATAGTTGTTGCATGACAGGGTGCTGACGGCGATGGCGCCGCGGTCGCAAAAGGCGGGCGCTTGATTGAGGGCGACGGCGTCGAAGATGCCCTCTGCCACCCAAATCTCGGCGGCGTCGGCCAGATCCTCGACACCGTGCGCCGGCATCGTCCACCACTGGCCCTGATATTTCGAGCCGTAGCTGAAGCGGGCCTTCTTCTTTCCGAAGCGGGCGGGCTGATCGATCAGCCGCTCCCAATAGGTGTTGGGTGCGCCGGGCAGCGGGAAGCGGACGGTCGCGGTGCTGATGTTCAGGTCGCGGTCGTGGTAGCTTTCTTGGCTGTAGGCCCCGCGCAGACCCATTAGGTCGAAACCGCGGGCGTGCTGGAGGTAGGCATCGGCGGCGGCGTTGGGATTATCCGGCGTTCTGCGGTGCCGCTTCGACCAGTCGTCGAAAATCTCGGGATATCGCGGCTTGACCTGGACCGTCTCGCCGCAGCGGTTCTCGCGACCGCAGCGCAGGACGTAGGGCTTGTCCGCCCAGGTGAATAATTCCTTCTTCCCGCAGGCGGGGCATTTGCCCTCCTGAAGATAGCGGCCCTTCAGCTTGAAGCCGAATTCGGCCGTCAGCTTGGCAGTGACCTCACGGAGGATTTCGGGTTGCACGGGGTCGCGGTCTTTCGGGCAAGCGGGGGGCGTTCCCGGCGGCGGGGGTCGCGCCGGGTGGTTCGGAATCGGTCGTGACGGTGCGGCCGGAGCCGCGGGGGATCAGGTGGTCATGGCGGCGGCAATGGCGGTGCCGATGCCGGCAGCTTGATCGATCCCGTCGTCGTTGGCGGGATCGGGGTGGTTGTCGTTGTCGGGCTTGCCATCGACGTCCACGACCGGGCGCGAGCGCCAGTCGCCGAACGGAAGGCGGATGTCCGGCCGTGGCTGCGCCGCCGGGCGGATGGTGCGGATAATCGAGAGCTGAGCGACGCAGCTATGGCCGCAGTCGTCGTTCTCGCAGACAAGCCGCAATTCGCGGACCAGCTCGGTCACCTGCACGCTGTCACGCACGATCGAGCGCGTGCCGCAATGCGGGCAGTGGATGGCCGGAAGCCGGGTCAATTTCTTCTTCGTCGTCACGTCAGGGAACCCCCGCTCTTCCCCGCGGCCGCGGTGCCCGAGGGCGGGAGGAAGCTGGCGATGCGCCGCATCAGCGCGGCGAGGCGCTCGTCGGCTTGCTCGGCCTCGGCGAACGCGCGGAGCGCGACCAGCGGCGTGGCGGCATGATTGGTCAGGGCGAGGGCGGTGGCGATGACGTCTCCGAACTCCTGGGCGCAGTCCGCGATCTCGGCGGTGAGCGCGCGGCGGCAGGGATCGCGATCGGCGACGGTCGCGCCGATCTGAAAGGCGAAGGCGTCGAGGAAGGGCTCCCCCTCCCCGCCCGCCTGGGCATAGGCGACGGACAGATCGCGCGCCTGGTCGAGCGAAGGGCGCTTGCCGGTGGCGTCATCGGACCAGGCGCGGACCAGGGCTTCGGTCTTGCCAACCGCGCGCGCGGAGCCATCCCATCCGATGTGGCCGGCGATACGGGTGACCGCCGCGGCCCAGCTGTGGGGGGTGCGGGGCTTGGTCATTTTCCGCGCCCCGGTCCGTGAAGATGCCTTGCCGCCGCCTTTCCGTGTGCGTGCCAGCGTTGCTTGTCCGCTGTCTGCGGCTTTGAGCAGGCGACGCCATTGTATCCGGCGATGAATGCAAATCGCCTCGCGGGTGTTTGACCGACGGCGATCAAGGTGGAAATCCAGCATGCACGCTGATCTTCGCTGAGCGACGTCATGCGCTCTGCTCCTGGTCGAAAGCCGGTGCGTCATTCGACCGGACAGACGCCGCGCCTGTGCGGCATGAAGACCGCATCGAAGCTGCGATTACGGGACGAAGGTTGAGCGGAAAGACGACATCGATTGCTGTTACGTCGAGACCGAGTTCAGCGGCCCGTGACAGCACAGCCGGTTGCTTCGTCGATGGAACTCGTCCGCTCGCCTTCCAGCTTGCGACCGTTGAGGGCGGTTCGCGAAGTGCGTCAGCCATTGGCCGCACGCCGCCGAATCGATCAAAAAGGTTGGCTTCCGTGTCCATGTACGAACAAGTGCGATTTTATCGTACGCTCGTCAACGACTTTTTCGCACAGACAATGTGCGAGATTTTCGCAACGTAGCGACATGGAACCTGTCGCCACTCGGCTTAAGCGCGTCCGCGAAACAGCAAACCCTCGGCTAAGCATTCGCCGAGTGGCCGAAGAGCTGGGCATGCCCGCATCTTCGTATGCGTTTTATGAGGACAAGGATAAGTTTAAAAAGACCTATCTGCCCGTAGAACTGGCGCGTTCGCTAACGCCGGTATTTGCGAGACATGGCATTCCTGAAAGCGTGATCGAGGAAATGGCCGGTTTGGGAGAGCGCCCCGCTGCTGTTGCCACTGACTTTCCCGACACGCCGCCGACCAAAGACGAATTGCAGTTACTTGCAGCGTTTAGAAGCGCTCCTGCCGATCAAGCCCAAGCAGCCAAGGCGCTGCTTCAACCCGCAGAAGATCCCCACCCGAACGCCCCCCGCATCGTGGAGTTGCTCGTCGAGCGCGCCTCGCCGAAGCAGCTGCAGTCAGTCGTGCGGATCCTTTCGGGCAAATCCGACGAGATCGATGTGCAGATCGCAGCCGAACAGCTCGACCTCGTCCCGGTCGCGTCAATCGACGCCAGCTACGGCATGGGCGCCACATTCCTTGAGGACGACATTGCCGTCGACACGCGATGGTTTCCGCGCGCGTGGCTCGAATCTGTGACGAACACCGCGCCGGGCAACCTGACCTGGGCGCGGGGCCGCGGTAATTCCATGTCGCCGACGATCGAGGATCAAGACCTGTTGCTGATCGACCGGTCCGACCTGACCGTGCGTGACCAGGATGCGATCTGGGCGCTGACGATCGGCGAAATCGGGATGTTGAAGCGCCTGCGGATCCGCGGGGAGAAGGTCACGATTCTGTCGGATAACGAGCGCGTGCCGGACGACCACGCGCATATCGGCGAGATCAACATCGTCGGCCGGGTCAGTCACATCGTGCGGCGGCTCTAGGCGCCGAAGTCGGGACCGTCTGGATCGGGGTAGAAGTCGTCATTCGTCGCGCGCTGCTCAGGCTGCTCGCTGACCGGTGGCAACGTCGGCGCGCCGCCGCCGAACCGGATACGGATGTAGGCCGCGCTCCCGACCGCGCCTTGATACACCGCGACGCTATCCTCGGCCTGAAGCCGGCGACCGATCCAACCTGCGCGTTCGAATGTGAGATAGCCGAACTGGCCGCCGCCGGCCCGCCAAACGCCTATTGCGTGGGGATCGTGCTTGTTTTTTGGCTCGGGGCGCAGATCGATCGCGTCGCCCGGTTGGCATAGGCGTAGTTCGAACAGGCGACTGCTGCCGTCCGCGTTCAGGTAAGGAATGCCGACGACCGCCAGAGTCAGTTCGTCGGACGGCCGATTTGATTCGTCCAAGATGGTTGAACCTGCGCGCTCGCTGTTGTGCGTGCTTTGTGACGCACTTACGCTGCGCTCGGCAAGCAAAAGGGTGTCTGCGTGGAAACAATCGCGCCTATTATCGGAGCTTTGGCGTCCATCGCACTGATCGTGGGATTGCTGCTGTTCATTCCGATTGGGGCGTTGAAACGGCATCGAAGCCTGGCGAAGCGGCTGTCGATCGGCGGCGCCGTCGCATTCGTGGCCGCGCTGATCCTGACACCCACGCCGCCAAAGGAGACATCGACTCCAGCAAAGGCGTCGATCGCCGCGGCATCGTTGCAAAATGATAAACGTCAGAGGAATCCGACCCCGGCAGAACCGGTCGTTAGCGATTCCGCACATACGACAGGCGGGCTGGTCCGGCTATCCGGTCTGCTATTGGAAGGCGGGCCTGCCGATGCAAAGGCGGCAGGCTTCCGGTCGTGTACCGCTGACTATTACCACCTAAAATGCCAGCGCAGAAATTGGCCAATTTTCGATATCGTGGCGCCGACCGCTACTGTGCTTATGGACAACCCCCAAGAGATTGTCGGTCCGGCCGATCCTAAAGTTGCCCGCTACAGCGGTGTCAGCGTAACATTATCGGATAAGGCATCTGTGGATCAATTTTTTGAAAAGATGCAGCATGCGGGATGGGTCGAACATTCGCGACGTGGCGCCACCACCCTTTATTATTCAGGCTTGTCGATGACGATAGGAAGGGGCGGCTTAGGCGTCGCTGGTAATGAGATGTATTTCGGCATCGGCGACCCAGATCGCGCCGACGCTATTAAGGCTGATATGAAGCGTGCTCACGCCGAAGATAGCATGCGGCGGGACTTCGTTCGAGACATGGCGAACTGATGCTACTCGCACTTTGGCTTGTGGGCGGAGTGAGCTGCGTTGCGATCGACGGGGACACGCTGCGATGCGGGCGGGAGCGCATTCGGCTGCTGGGGATCGATGCGCCGGAAATGCCGGGGCATTGCCGTCGCGGCCGGCGGTGCGTGCCGGGCGATCCGCATGCGTCGCGGCGCAGCCTGGCCGCGGCAGCGCGGGGGCCGTTGACGATCGTGTGGGTGGGCTTCGACAGGTACGGACGCACGCTGGCGACGGTGCGCGGCGCGGCCGGCGATCTGTCGTGCTGGCAGCTCTCGCGTCGGCAGGCACGGTATAGGGCCGATTGGGATAACGGCGGGCGGGTCGCGGCGCGATGCCGCTTACGCAGATAGCTTTTCTCTGTCGCGCGGCCTTATGCCGGGCTTTCAGGTCTAAGTGCCGTCGTCGTAAAGTTGGCGACGCGGAAGCTATCTCGCCCAATCAGAACCAAAGGCGGGTCCAGCGATTGCGAGACGGCATACGGTTTGTCTGGAGAGAGCGAGCCAACTCCTCGAATTCATGATAGATTGCCGGGCTTCCGATTTTCGCGCGCAGCTTGTAGATGAAGGGCGCAGCGTGTCCCCAATCGCGAATGATTCCCGTACGGTGATATCGCTTGATCAGTTCTAGGTCTAAAACCCCGAACTGAATTCCCAAGGCTAGCTGTTCGAAATCGTTCAGGATCGTACGGATCGCCTTGATTTCTTCGGAGCGACCGAAGGGGTTGTCGTCAGCATACGCGGCCAATCCGCCCGGTTGCTCGGTCAATTCAATAAACTTTTCGCGGGCCGCAATCATGTCTTTGTCGGTCGCGATGCGAGTGAATCGATCCATCGTCGCAACGCGACGCGCAACCACTCGGGTCGTCACGATCCCCCAGATCGCGATTATCGTCGCGGCGAGGGCCGTTACGAAAATGGCCTCCACTTCATTCATGGAGGCCATTCCGAAAACTGATATGGGAGCAGGAGCGGTCAGCGGGTGCCACCCCAGCCTTCCCTACGGTTGATTTTCGTCATCGTCGTTCTCCTTGCTCCATCAACGGATCGTTCGATCGAAAGTTGCCATTTCGGCGTTCGATGCTCACTCCGTCGATGCGATATATGAGCAGGAATATATGAATGACAAGTTGATTCCATATTCGCCGTCAAAGCCGGGTTTCCTGTTCCGCCATACATATCGCAAAGCCAAGTGCGTTACGAATGCGTCGATCAAGCCGGTGTAGACGTCGACCCTGTCTCCAGCTTCAGCTTCGTCAAATAGCCGCTGTCGCCCAGGCTGTGCGATACCTCCCCGACGATCCATTCCACCGCGTCGATCTCGGCCTTGAAGCCGGACACGGTCGCCTTCTGCTCGGGTGACACATCGGCGCGACCGAGGGCGAGCGTGAGATCGAGGGACAGCGGCTCGCGCTGTCCACGACTATGCGCGGCGTTGGCGGCCCGCTGGGCGTCTTCTTCGCTGCCATAGACGCGCGACAGCTTCTTCGCCCCCTCGATCTTGCCGGCGGTGAAAGTCTGGCGCTTGCCGGCCTTGCGATCGTGCCATGTCGCGGTGACGCCGGGGACGTCGTCGCGCTTCTGGCGATTGAAATTGTGGCTGTCGCCATCGCGGCGGCGGATCGTCAGGGTCGGCAGCGCGCGGCCGGACGGCGTGGCGCCGGTGCCGATCGGCGACAAAATCAACCGGCCATGTTTGATCGTGGCGACGGCGTCATGTTCGCGGCCCAGGCGGCGGAGGAAGGCTAGGTCGCTTTCCCGGCTCTGCGCCTTGGCGGCGATCGGGATCCGCGCCAGCGCGGGTGCGCAGGCGGGCTTCAGCTTGTGCCGGCCGGCGACCTCCCGCACGATCGCACCCAGCGTCGTGCCGTTCCAGCCCTTCTCCCGCCGGGTCTTCAGGTCGCTGGTGAAGTCCGCCGATCGCGCGCGGATCGTCACCACGTCCGGCGGCCCGCTGTGTGACACTTCGTCGACCTTGAAGCTGCCCTTGTCGACCAGGCCGGGCGTCACGTCGCTGCCCTGTTTCCATCCGATCTGGATCTGCAGCACGGCGCCCGTCGCCGGCAGGGCGAGGCGGCCGTCGCTGTCGTCCAGAACGATATCCAGCTGGTCAGCCGATTCCCCGCGCTTTTCGGTGATGCCGAGCGAAATGAGGCGGGAGCGGATCCGGCCGTCCAGCCCCTCGACCTGCTCGCGCAGGGTGCCTGTCAGGTCGGTGCCGTCCAGCGTCACGCGGAAATCGGGGATATTGGCGATCACGCCTGCGCCTCGTCATCCACGCGCAGCAGGTCGATACCGAAGTCGATCCGGCGGGGACGGCCATCGGGGCCGATTTCCTTCATCCCTTCGTCGATACCCTGGATTACGAAAGCGCCGTAGACCTGCCCCGCGCCATCGACGACCGACCAGGCGTTGCCGGAGTTCGCCATGCTGCGCAGTTCGTCGAGCGAGGCGCGGCCATCGCTCAGCTCGGCGTGAGCGGTGCCACGGATGGACAGCGTTTCGGGACCGATGCCGACGAACTGGGTCGCGTCGCGGGCGCCGATGCGGGCCGAGGTCGCGTGGGTCCACGACGCGCGCCGTTGCAGCTCGTCATGAACGATCGTCGGGATCGAGAAGGGGAAGAGGCCGATGGCAAGTAACATCGCGGTCACTCCCAATCCGGTCGATCGCCGAAGGCGGATCGGTTGCTGGCGGTCTGTTCGCGCTGCATCGCTTCCCATTCGGCGCGCACCGCCTTGGCGATATTCTCCGGGCTCTGGTTCGGCGCCGCGGTGATCTTGAAGGTGACGTGATAGGTCGCGCCCTGCAGGCCGGCACTGGCGCCGGGCGAGGCCGCAGCGGCCGTTCCGGCCGCGCTCAGCGCCAGGCCGGGCGCGGCCGTGCCGACCGCGATCGCCGCGGTCATGCGGCGCGACAGGCGATCGAGTCGGCGGACGGGCTGCCCCTCCCCGCTCTCGATACCGTTCGACAGGCCTTCCATGATGTGACCGCCGAAGCCCATGAAGACGCGGGATGGCGAACGGATCCCAAGCTTCTGTTTGAACCAGTTCGCGGCCGAACTGGCGGCACCGACGACGGCGTTCTTCAGCGCACCAAGCATGCCGGTTATGCCGTTAATCAGGCCGCGGATCAGGTTGCGGCCGACGTCGGTCAGCTTGCCGGGGATGCTGATTCCCAGCCAATTCAGCAGCGCGGCGAACGCCCCGTAGAGCAGGCCCACAGGCGAAAAATTGATCAGCACCGCGGCGATCGACCCGATGCCGCCGGCAAAAGTAGCCTTCACCGATTGCCACACGCTGCCGAACCAAGCGGTGATAGCGCCCCAGTTCGAATAGATCAGGTACGCGCCCGCCGCGAGCAGAGCGATGCCGGCGACGATCGCGGCGGCGATGCCGATAATCGGCAGCAGGGACATCTGGGTGTACGTCGCGGCCGCGGCGAACATGTACATCGGCCCGACGATGCCTGCGAGCGCGATGGCACCGACGCCCAAAGCGATGAAGAGGATCGACAGGCCGGCGGCCATGAGGACGATCGCTTTCGTCAGACGCGGATGGCGCTGCGACCAGGCGGCGATGCGCGAGGCGAAGGCGCCTGCCTTCGCCAGGACCGCATTCATGCTGGGCAGCAGCATGGTTCCGAGCGAGATCGATAGTGCAGCGGCGTTGACCCGAAGCTGCTTGGTCTGCTCGGCGGAATCCTTCATGCGCTCGGCGAAGTCGCGGTCGGTGGTGCCGTTAGCCCCGGCGGCCTGTTCGCGGATCCGGCGGAATTCCTCCATGTTCTGGATCATCGGGCGCAGCCCCTGCTGCACCTGGGCGTCCTCGAAAAGATAGCCGAGCTTCGACAGGTCGCCCTTCAGCGTCTTGTTCGTCAGCTCGGCGATGGCTTCCAGCGGGGTCTTGCCCTCGGCATAGGCCTTCTTCAGCGCGGCCGGCAGGTCGACGCCCATCTTGGCGAAAGCCTTCGTCGTCGCGGGCGAGCTGATCTTTTGCAGCACATTGCCCATGTTGGTCGCGGTGGTCGTGGAATCGCCGGCGCCTTTGCGCATGATCTGCAGGCCGGCGGCGAGATCCGCGACGGCACCTGTCCCGGTCTGCCCCAATCCTTGATAGGCGGCGGTCAGAGCGGGAAAGGCGCCCGCCATATCCTTGATCTCGAACGCACCCGCCTTGCCCGCTTCGGCCATGATGTCGATGACCTGACCGGTCTGGGCGATCGGCACCTTCAGATTGTCATTGGCGGCGAAGGCGGCGGCGGACAGGTCGTCGATCTCGGCCTTGTACGCGGTCGCGGCACGGCCGATCGGACGCATCATTTGCGTCGCCTTGGTCGGATCGAGGCCGAAGCCCGACAGGGTATCGACACCCTTCTGCAAGTCCGCCGGCATCTGGTTGGCGGCACGGGCCGAGACGAGCAGGCTCTTGCCCATCGCATCGGCCTGCTCGCGGGTCAGGTTCGCCTTCTGCGCGATGTCGGTCATGCCCGACTGGAATTCCTGCGCCTGCTCGACACCGGCCATGATGGGGCGGGCGAGCATGGCGCCGGTCGCGATCGAGGACGCGCCGCCGGCGGCGAGGCCGGTCGCCAGCCCCTGCCCGCGCGCGAACCTATCGCGTGCGGCGCCGAACCGACGCTGGCGATCGGTGACCGACTGGAGCCGGCGCGACTGTTCCTCCAGCTCTGCATTCGTCTGCGACGCTGACTGACGCAATTCGCGTTCATGGCGGGCGAGATCGGAGGTTGAGACGCCGGCCGCGCGCAGGCGGTCGCGCAAGGTCTGGAGCGCTTGCGAGTCGGTGTCGTGCTGGCGGCTGAGCTGCTGCGCCTCCCGCTTTGCGCGTTCAAACTCGCGGGTCATCGCGCGGGTGGGATTGGCGGTCTGCTGCATTTCCCGGGCGAGCTGACCGACGCGGGTCTGCGCCTGTTGCAGGCGCTGCCCGGTTTCGCCCAGCCCCGCCTTCAATTCGCGGAAGCCGGCGATATCGCCTTGGGCGCGCTCGATCTCCTTCAGCCGGTCGCGGGTCGCCTTCAACGCCTGGGCGGCGCGGGTGGAGCCCTGCGCCATATCGCGCAGGGGGCGGGTGACGCGGTCGAGCGCTTCCAGGCGCATCATGATCTTCAGCGAGCGATCGGCCACGCGGTCAGTCCTTCGGATTGTGGCGTTTCGCGGCCTTGGCCCGCCACTGCATCAGCTCACCGACCGGCATCGGGTTCATGACGTCGGGGGTCCACCCGAAGACGAGGGCGATGTCCGCCATCGCCTCGCTTACATCGCCGGGGAGGCCGCCTCCTTCGCGGCTTTCGGCAGCAAAAAATCCATGACCTCGCCGCCCAGCTGCATGAAGTCGGCGGGATCGAGATTGGCGATATCCGCCTTGGTCAGGACCGGAATGGTGATGCGCGGCAGCAGCGTCTCGAGGGCGGCATAGTCGAGCTGGGACAGGGCCATCATGGTCAGGCCGCGCAGTTCGCCCGAGGCCGGCTTGCGGACCTGGACCGCGGTGATAGTGTCGGCGCCGATCTGCAGGGGGACGTCCAAGGTGACGGTGCGAAGGCTGGTCGAGCTGGTGAGTGCGCTCATGTCGGTCATCGTGGCGGGCTTTCGAAAGGGAGCCGGCGCGGGGCTTCACCCCGCGCCGCAGGTCAGAAGTCGAGGGCGGCGCGGATCGCGGCGCGTCGATCGACGCCACCCACGATCAGGATGCCGCCCAGCGGATCGGCCTCGATCTCGGTCACGCCGTTCCAGGTGAGCTTGTAGTAGGCGAGCGCGGTCTTGACCTTGAACTCGCCACCCTCGCCCGGCTTGGCCTCGCCCATATCGATCTCTTCGTGGCGGCCACGGATGACGATTTCGATACGATCGACCTCGCCGGTGTCGTCGTTTTGATACGCACCGACGAAGCGAAGCTGTGAACCAGCGATGTCGGTGTCGGCGAACTGGCGCAGTACGTCCCGCATCGGGCCGCCGGCGGTCCACTCCGCTTCCATCGCTTCGCCGCCCATGTCGACCTTCACGGCCGAATCCATGCCGCCGCCGCGCCACTCCTCCAGCTTGCGGGTGAGCTTCGGCAGCGTGAAGCTTGCGACATCCCCCCAATAGCGATTGCCGTCGTTGAACAGGATGAGGTCTTTCAGCTTGCGGGGCAGGCCCATCGCGCGTCTCCGTTTTCAGTGCAGGGGTGGGTCAGGCGTTGGCGACGAGCAGGCCGAAGTCGGCGAGATATTCGTCGGTGATCTGCTGTTCGAGCCCGAGCTGTTCGAGCGGCGGGACGGGCGTGTAGCGATACGAAATCGCGAGCTTACCGGCCTTGAGCTGGTCGGCGGCATTGCGCGCCGGATCGAACCACGCTTCCGCGCCGAGGATGAAGCCGGCGCGCTTCAGGCGGCGGAATGCTTCGTTGATCGTCTCGACGATGTCCCGCGCGAGGCTGGGCAGCAGCGGCTTGTCGATCGCCCAGATCAGGCCGGTGACGATGCTGTCGGCAAGAACCTGGGCGGTGCGGGTCGCGCTTTCGAAGCTGAAGTCGTCGTCGAGCGGCGCGCAGGTGCGGTTGCCCCAGAAGCGCAGCGCGCCGTTGATGCGGACGATCGTCGTCACGCCGGCGGCGTTCAGGACATTCGCGTCAGCATCGGCATCCTGCAGGTCGAACTGGACGTCCTTCGTCAGGCCATCGACGCCGGCGACGGGCACGTTCGACAGCGTCTTGTGGAAGCCCTGCGTCTGATCGATCGCGGCACGCAGGCCGAGCGCGCGGGCCACGGCGAAGCTGGGCACGTCGGCACCATCGGCGCCGAGGGGCGCGGTGAAGTCCGGCCAGATCAGCATCAGCTCGCGCTGGGTGAAGTCGCCGCGATAGGTCACGACGGCCGCGCG
>DASTEN010000449.1:0-5709 GCA_035709645.1 Sphingomonas sp. | reverse complement strand
CACCCCAACCCCTCCCCCCGAAGGGGAGGGGCCTTAGAAGAGGAAGAAAGCCATGCGTTCCGCCGTCATCGTCTCCACCGCCCGCACGCCGATCGGTCGCGCGTACCGCGGCGCGTTCAACAACCTGCCGTCGCCGACGCTGGCATCCCATGCGATCAAGGCCGCCGTGGAGCGCGCGAAGATCGATGGCGCGGACGTCGACGACGTGGTCTTTGGCTCGGCGCTCCAGCAGGGCAGCCAGGCCGGCAACATCGCGCGCAACGCCCTGCTGCGCGCCGGCCTGCCCAACAGCGTGGCGGGCATGTCGCTCGACCGCCAGTGCGCAAGCGGCCTGATGGCGATCGCGACCGCGGCCAAGGAGATCATGGTCGACAACATGGACATCGCCATCGGCGGCGGCGTGGAGAGCATCTCGCTCGTCCAGACCCCGCAGATGCGCGTCAATCCCGACCCCGAACTGCTGGCGATGGTGCCCGACATCTATATGCCGATGCTGCAGACCGCCGAAATCGTCGGCAAGCGTTACGGCATCAGCCGCGACCGCTGCGACGAATACGCGCTCCAATCGCAGCAGCGCACCGCCGCCGCCCAGGCCGCAGGCAAGTTCGACGACGAGATCGTCCCCGTCACCGCGACGATGAACGTGGTGAACAAGGAGACGAAGGAAGTCTCGCAGAAGGAAGTTACCTTGTCGAAGGACGAGGGCAACCGCGCCGACACGACGCTGGAGGGGCTGAAGTCCCTGAACCCGGTACTGCCGGACGGTTCGGTGACCGCAGGCAATGCCTCGCAGCTGTCGGACGGCGCGTCTGCCAGCGTGCTGATGGAAGAGTCGCTCGCCGCCAAGCGCGGGCTGACCCCGCTCGGCCGCTATGTCGGCATGGCGGTCGCCGGCACCAAGCCGGACGAAATGGGCATCGGCCCGGTCTATGCGATCCCCAAGCTGCTCGAACGCTTCAACCTGAAGATGGACGACATCGGCCTGTGGGAACTGAACGAGGCGTTCGCGGTACAGGTTCTGTACTGTGCCGACACGCTCGGCATCCCGAATGAGCTGCTGAACGTCAACGGCGGGTCGATCTCGATCGGCCACCCCTACGGCATGACCGGCGCCCGCTGCACGGGCCACGCCTTGATCGAGGGCAAGCGCCGCGGTGCGAAGTACGTCGTCGTCACGATGTGCGTCGGCGGCGGCATGGGCGCGGCCGGCCTGTTCGAGGTGCTGTGAGGCCGAAACTCTTGGCCGGTTCGGCTAGGTAGTTTCTTGCAAACGGACATCGTCCTTGTTGATGAGCCTCGATCGTGCCAGCGGTCGGGGCTCAAAACATTTGGGGCCCGACTGCCAGCTTGAGCCCCGCCTTCACCTCACTTGGGGCGCCGCGCCTCGATCACCTTCATGATCAAGGTGCCGAAGGCGAACAGCACGCCCAGGAAAAGGCAAAGGTCTGCAAACGTGATCATCGCATCTCCTTGCTGATCGACGGCAGAATTGCCGTCACCGGCATGATGACAGAATGGCCGGTCGCCGCAACCAACCCCCGCCCCCCTCGTTTCGCTTACGAAATTCGTTTCGAACAGGAGCAGACGATGGCCGAGAAGACCGACGACCAGATCAAGCGCGACATGTGGAAGAAGATGGCCGACAGCCCGTTCCTGATGGTCGGATTGACGGACAGCCACGAACATTCCGAGCCGCTGACCGCGCAGCTGGACGAGGACCAGGTCGACACCTTGTGGTTCTTCGTCGGCAAAGACAATCGCGTCGCCAAGGGCGGCAGCGCGATGGCGCAGTTTGTGTCGAAGGGACATGATTTCTTCGCCTGCCTGTCGGGCACGATCACGCAGGACAAGGACCCTGCGATGATCGACAAGCTGTGGAACAAGCAGGTGGAGGCCTGGTTCGAAGGCGGAAAGGACGATCCCAACCTCACCCTCGTCCGCCTGGACATCGACAGCGCCGAGCTGTGGGAAACCGACCTGTCGCTCAGCGGTCGCGTGAAAATGTTGTTCGGCGGCTCGATCAAGGCCGGTGAAGCCGGTAGTCACGCCAAGGTCGCGACGACCGCAGCCTGACGCTCCCGCGGGCCCGCGACCATGGCGACGGTCACGGGCCCGCCGATTTCTAGGACATGATCCATGAGTGTCGCCTTCCGGCGCGAGAATGACGACGAGCATCTCGAACCAAAGTTCGAAATTCCGATCGCCCCTGGTCCCAACCTCGTCACCGCTCGCGGACTGCGTCTCATCAAGGCGCGAATGACCGAGCTGGATGCGAAGATCGCCGCCACCGACGAGGAAGATGCGCTGAAGTCGCTCAAGCGCGACCATCGCTACTGGGGCACGCGCCTGTCGACCGCAGAGGTCGTGCCGGTCCCCGATATGCAGGAGGTCGCAATCGGATCGCGCGTCACGTTCACGCTCGATCGCAAGCGGCGCAGAATCGATATTACGGGCGGCGACGAAGCCGATGCGGCGCAGGACCGCATTGCGTTCTCCGCCCCGCTTGCGCGTGCGCTGATCGGCCTCGCCCCGGGCGAGACGGCGGACTTCGCCGGGCGGGTCGATGCGATCGAAGTGCTTGAAACCGGCCCCGCCCCCGACGCAGACTGACGTCCGGGCCTGTCGGTCCGTGGAGAGGATCATGGGCCATTACGGCGATTTCCAGAACGCGATCTATCTGGCCGGAACGCAAGGGATCGTCCCTAAGTTGCCGGTCGACTTCGCGACGCTGGAGGCGCTGGCCCGCGACGCGATGCCGCCCTCGGTCCGCGATTATGTGATGGGCGGCTGCGGCGACGAACACACTCAGGATGACAACGCCCGCGCCTTTTATCGCTATGGCATGGTCCCGCGGATGATGGTCGATTGCACGACCCGCGATCTGTCGGTGGAGCTGTTCGGCCGTCGTCTGCCCAGCCCGATCTTCATGAGCCCGATCGGCGTCGCCGGCATCGTCACGCCCGACGGACACGGCGACATCGCCGCGGCGCGCGCCGCTGCGATGACCGGGGTACCGATGATGGCTTCGACCCTGTCCAACGATCCGCTCGAGGCCGTGTATGCCGCCACCGGCGACACGCCGTCCTGGTTCCAGCTCTACACGCCAAAGGACCCGGAACTTGCCGCCAGCTTGGTATCGCGGGCCGAGGCGGCCGGATATGAGGCGATCGTCGTGACGCTCGACACCTGGGTTACCGGCTGGCGGCCGCGCGACCTGAACACCGGCAACTTTCCGCAGTTGAAGGGCGCGGTTCTACAGAATTACGTCTCCGACCCCGTGTTCCAGCGTCGGCTGGGCTGTTCGCCGGCCGAAAATCCGGCTGCCGTGATCGGGTTGTGGGCACAGTCGTTCGGCAAGGTCCTGACATGGAACGACATGGCGTGGCTGCGCTCACTGACGAGTTTGCCGATCGTACTGAAGGGCATCTGCCACGCCGACGACGCGCGCCGCGCGGTCGATGGCGGCGCCGACGCGATCTTCTGTTCCAATCACGGCGGTCGTCAGGCGAACGGCGGGATCGCGGCGCTCGACATGCTGGCGGACGTCGTTGCTGCGGCGGGCGATACGCCGGTACTGTTCGATTCGGGCATCCGATCGGGCAGCGACGTGGTCAAGGCGCTGGCGCTGGGCGCACGTGCGGTGGGGATCGGTCGGCCGTGGCTCTACGGCCTCGCGCTCGACGGCGCGGAGGGCGCGGCGCACGTCCTGCGCTGCATTCTGGCGGAGGCCGATCTGCTGATGGCGGTCAACGGCTGCCCGACGATCGATGCCGTCCGCGCGGGAGGGGTCAGGCGGCTCTGACGGCGCCCCGGCGGTCAACCTCGCGCAACTGTCCCCACGCCCGCGCCGTCCCGCGCTCGGTCCGTTTCGCCTGATACAGCGCGGTGTCGGCGCGGTGGACGAAAGCGTGCAACGTGTCCTCGCCGGGATCGAACGCGGCGTGGCCGATCGTGCCCGATACAGGGATGACGCCGACCGCGGCATGGACCGGCATCTTCAGGTCGGCGAGCAGTCGCGCGACCAGTTCGGGCGCGCGGCGGGCGGCATCGCCCCGTAACAACAGGGCGAATTCGTCCCCGCCGACGCGCGCGGCAAAGGCATCGGTCGCATGAACGCGACGCAATCGGCGCCCGAACGCGCGCAACACCTCGTCACCGGTCAGATGGCCGTGACGATCGTTGATATGCTTGAAGAAATCGAGATCGATCAGGGCGAGTTCGAGTGGCGACCCATCGCTGCGCGCGGCGGCGACCCACCGTTCCATCTCGGCGTTGAACGCGGCGCGATTGGCGATGCGGGTCAGCGAATCGACGCTGGCCGACCGTCGCAGCCCCTGCTCCAGCGCGTGTCGCGCGGTAATGTCCTGGAATACGCCGACGACCGCGACCGGACGACCTGCGCCCAGTTCGAGCTCGCCCATCGACCGGACACGCCGCCGAACGCCCTTGGCACTGACGAAATCGATTTCGATATCGAACGGCGCGCCCGTTTCCATGGTCGTCGCCAGCGCCCCTGCGACCGTCGCGCGGGCGTGTTCGGGGAAATAGTTCATGGCATTGGCCAATTCGGGTGGAGTCGCCGGATCGACGTCGTAGATGCGGTAGATGCCGTCGGACCAGACAAGCGTCTCGTCCGCCAGTTCGAGGCGCCACCAGCCCATTTCCGCCATGCGTTCGGCCTGGCGGAACACACGGTCGTTCCGGCGCAGCGCGGCCGACTGCTGCTCGGCCCGGACCCGCAGCGCGCGGGCGTCGAACAACGCCTCCGCCAGCGCCTTCAGATGCCCCAGCACGGACTGCTGTTCGGCGGTGAATTCGCGCGGCTGGACGTCCAGACCGCAGACGGCACCGACCGGAACGCGCGGTCCGCCATTGGGATCGGGCGCGGAGATGGCGATGCCGGCATAGCTGCGGATGTGCGGCGCCTGCGTCACCAGCGGGCTGGCGGCGAACTCGCCGTCCTGGTGGGCGTCGGCGATCGTCACGGCATCGCTGCGGGCGATGGTGCGGTTGCAGAACACATGTTCGCGCGGTGCGGGGCCGGCATCGATCCCGCACGCAGCCAGCGGCCTGAAGCGATCTGCATCGATCATCGAAACGACGCCCATCGGGCACGCCAGCAGCTCTGCGGCCAACGCGGCCAGCGCTTCGAATTCGCGTTCCGGCGGTGCGTCGATCAGGTCGAGGGCAGCGAGGGCACGGATGCGATGCTGATCTTCGACAGGAGTTTCGATACGGATCATGGGCTTAGGCCTAATCCTTGCCACGTTAATTTTTCGGGTGCCGCGGGCCGTTCGAACACCCTAAAGAAGCCGCCAAATCACGCGAGGGAGCGAACCCGCCATGAAGTTCTTCGTCGACACCGCCGATACGGGCGACATCCGCGATCTGGCCGAATCGGGTCTGGTCGATGGCGTCACCACCAACCCGTCGCTGATCCACAAATCGGGCCGCGATTTCCTGGAGGTCGTGCGCGAGATTTGCACGATCACCAGCGGCCCGGTGTCGGCGGAGGTCGTCGCGCTGGACCATGCGGGCATGATGCGCGAGGCCGAGATCCTGCGGAAAATCGCCGACAATGTCGCGGTGAAGGTGCCGCTGACGATCGATGGGCTGAAGACCTGCAAGGCGCTGACCGACGACGGCACGATGGTGAACGTGACGCTGTGCTTTTCCGCCAACCAGGCGCTGCTGGCGGCAAAGGCGGGG
>DASTEN010000448.1:0-5923 GCA_035709645.1 Sphingomonas sp. | reverse complement strand
CGAGGACGGGCTGGACGCCACCCGTCTGCGTGCCCGAGCGGAAGGGTGGCTGGCCGACGCGCATCCTATGCTGCGCGCACTATGGCAACCGCGACTGATGGAAGCGATCGACTGGATCGGTGCGCAGATGACCGCGATGGGCGCGGAAGGGCGCGAGGTTCTGGCGGTTGAGAAGAAGGGCGAGATCCCGCTGGCCGGGGTCACGCTGTACGGCATCTTCGACCGGATCGACCGCCTGGCCGGCGGGGGGATCGGCATCGTCGACTACAAGACCGGCAAGCCCCCCTCGACCGCGGCGGTGCGTGCCGGCTTCAGCCTGCAACTGGGGCTGCTCGGGCTGATTGCGGAGCGGGGCGGGTTCGACGGCGTGCGCGGGGCGGCGCAGGCGTTCGAATATTGGTCGCTGGGGAAGGGCAAGGACGGGTTCGGCTATGTCGCGTCCCCGGTCGATCCGGCGGGGAAATACGGGCGCATCGTGACGGACGAATTCGTGCCGCTGGCCGAGCGGAGTTTTGCCGAGGCGGCGGCGAAGTGGCTGACGGGCGTCGAGCCGTTCACCGCCAAGCTGGTGCCCGAGTTCGCACCCTATGCGGAGTACGATCAACTGATGCGCCGGGATGAGTGGTATGGCCGGGATTGATCCACCACACATCGTCACCCCCGCGAAGGCGGGGGTAAATTCCGGCTGCCTTCGGAATGGATGCGAGAGGCTAGCCGGGATTGATCCCCGCTTTCGCGGGGATGACGAAGGAGAGGGCGGGGCGTGAGCGCACGCACGTCCACCTTCCTGCCCCCGCTGAAGGACCAGCAGGGCGCGGCAAGTGACCCGCTCCGCAGCGTCTGGCTGTCCGCATCGGCGGGGACGGGCAAGACGCAGGTGCTGGCCGCGCGTGTCTATCGCCTGCTGCTGCGTGGCGTCGAGCCGGGCTGCATCCTGTGCCTGACCTTTACCAAGGCGGGGGCGGCCGAGATGGCCGGGCGCGTCAACGCCACGCTGGCGCGTTGGGTGCGCGCCAGCGACGATGCGCTGTCGGCCGACCTGCGCGCACTGGGTGAAGCCTATGGGCCAGACCAGCGCCGCCGCGCGCGGACGCTGTTTGCCAAGGTGCTCGACGCCCCCGGCGGGGGGCTGCGCATCCAGACCATTCACAGCTTCTGCCAGAGCCTGCTCGCCGGCTTCCCGGTCGAGGCGGGGCTGGTCCCCGGGTTCCGCCCGCTCGACGCGCGCGAGGAGGCGGGGCTGGCGCGCGAGGCGCTGGCCGACCTGCTGGTCGATGAGGAGGCAGCAGGGCGTCGAACCTTGGTCGACGCGATCGGCGCGCTGAGCCTGCGGCTGGGCGAGGGTGGGGCGGAGGCGTTCCTGCTTGCCTGCGGCCGTGCGCCCGATGCGATGGAGGCGCTGCCGATCGGGATTGCGCCGTGGCTGCGCCGCGCGCTCGACCTGCCGAGCGACGACATCGGCGCGCATGTCGCGGAACGCTGCTCGGACGGGTTGTTCGATTGCGCGGGGCTCCGCACGCTGATCGACGCGAACCGGCAATGGGGCACCGCGACGGGCACCGATCATGCCGCGATCGGGGAGACGTGGCTCGCGGCCTCGCCTGAGGATCGCGTGCAGCGGCTGGCGGCGCTGTCGGGCATCTTCCTGACCGGCAAGGGGGAGCCACGCAAGGCATCGGCAAAGTTGGTCGCGATCCTGCCCGACTATGCCGAGCGCGCCGCGGAGGTGGCGGCGGAATGCAGCGAGCTGATCGGCCTGATCGCACGTGCGGGCTATGCCGACGTGCTGGCCGGTGCCTTGGAGGCCGGCCGGGCCTATGCACGAAGCTATCGTGCGGCCAAGCGGCGGCTGGGGGCGGTCGATTTCGACGATCTTATCCGCGCGACCGTCGACCTGCTGGCGCAGCCGGGCATGGGCGACTGGGTGCGGTACAAGCTGGATCAGGCGACCGACCATATCCTGATCGACGAAGCGCAGGACACCAATCCGCAGCAATGGGCGATCGTCCGCGCCATCGCCGACGAATTCTTTGCCGGCGAAGGCGCGCACGCCGATGTCACGCGCACGCTGTTCACGGTCGGGGACTACAAGCAGGCGATTTTCGGTTTCCAGGGCACAAGCCCCCTGTATTTTGAGGCTGCGCACCGGCATTTCACCAACCAGAGCGTCGCGGAGGACGCGTTCGGCGACATCGCGCCGCGACTGGGCACCTTGGCACTGACCGCCAGCTTTCGTTCGACCCGTCCGGTTCTGGAATTCGTCGATGCGGCGATCGACGCGCTGCCGCCGCCGGCGCTGGGCACGCCGACCGATGCGCACGACAGCGAAGTACCCGGCCCCGGCACGGTGACGCTCTGGCCGCTCGTCACTGCCGGCGCGACGGACGGCGACGAGGCGGGCGAGGAAGGCTGGGTCGACGACGCGACGCGCGCGCTCGCCGGGCGGATCGCAAAGGCGATCAAGGGCTGGTTGGGGACCCTCAGACTGGACAGCAAGGGCCGGACGCTGCGGCCTGAAGACGTCATGGTGCTGGTCAAACGCCGCGGCGAACTCGCGTCGCTGATCGTCGCGCGCCTGTATGCGGAGGGAGTGCCGGTGGCGGGGGTCGACCGACTGCGGCTGAACGCCCCGCTGGCGGTTCAGGATCTGCTCGCCGCGGTCCGCTTCGTCCTCCAGCCCGACGATGACCTGACGCTGGCGTCGCTGCTGGTGTCGCCGCTGATCGGCTGGAGCCAGGACGACCTGATGGCCGCGGCCCTGCGCGAGGGGCGTCGCAGCCTGTGGCGGCATTTGCGCGATACGCAGGACGACGCGCGACTGGCGCCGTTGCGCGGTCTGTTGGCGCGGGCCGACTTCACGACACCCTACCGCTTCCTGGAGGAGATTCTGTCGGGCCCCATCGAGGGGCGCCGCAAGCTGATCGAGCGGCTGGGTGAGGAAGCGCGCGATCCGATCGAGGAACTGCTGAGTGCCGCGCTGAATTTCGAAGCTACGTCGACACCGTCACTGCAACGCTTTCTCGACTGGTTCGATCGCGGTGACGTCGAAATCGTGCGCGATCCGTCCGCGCCGCTGGATGCGGTGCGGGTGATGACGGCGCATGGCGCGAAAGGATTGCAGGCGCCGCTGGTCATCCTGGCCGATGCGACCGCCGACCCCGCGAATGCGCGGCGAGACATCGTGAAATGGTCGGTGGACGGGGTCGAGCTGCCCGTGTTTCGACCGCGCGCGGCGGAACGGGTGGGTTCGCCGCTCGACGCGGTGCTCGCCGCTGCCGACGCGCGCGAACTCGAAGAGCATTGGCGCCTGTTCTACGTCGCCGCGACGCGGGCGGAGGAGCGGTTGGTGGTCGCCGGTGCGCTGGGCAGTCGGCCGCTGTCGCCCAGCAGCTGGTATGCCGCGTCGGCCGCGGCCTTCGATGCGCTGGGCGTGCCCACGGCGCAGGACGACGCCGAACGTGTGTTCGGCGGTCTGACGCCAGCCATGCCTGTCGCGCCCAAGCCGGAGGCCGGGGTCAGCGCCGATCCGGTCACGCTGCCGACCTGGGCGCGGCAGCCGGCGCCGGAGGAGGCCCGCCCGCCGCGCCCGCTCGCCCCGTCGTCGATTGGGGAGGACGAGGTCGCCGATCCGCCGCCGACCGCAGCGATGCGGGCCGCGGCCGAGCGCGGGCGGCTGTTGCACGCCCTGTTCGAGCGGCTTCCGGCGATCGATCCCGATCGTCGGCAAGCGGCCGCGCTGCGCTGGCTGGAGGTGTCGGGCGGCATCGACGATCCCCGCACGCGTGCGGAAATCGCCAAGGCCGCATGCGCCATCCTGAGCGATCCCGCGCACCACGATATCTTCGGTCCCGATGCCCTGGCCGAGGCGCCGATCGCGGCGACGGTCGGGGGGGCGGTGATCGCCGGAACCGTCGACCGGCTGGTCGTCACGCCGCACCGCGTACGTGTCGTCGATTTCAAGACCGGTCGCCGCGTGCCGGCGACGCGTGCCGACATCCCCGGCTATCACCTGCGCCAGATGGCCGCATATGTCGCTGCGTTGCGGGTCGTGTTTCCCGACCGCGCGGTGGAGGCGGCGTTGCTCTACACAGCGGCACCGCGGCTGTTCGACCTGCCGGACGATGTGCTTGATGCGCACAAGCCGCGCTTGGCGGCGACGGAGCAAAGCTTGGCGTCGCGCGCTTGAGCCGGTGACGGCGGCGACCTAGATAGCAGCCAATTCCAAGGAGACAGGCGCAATGGCGACCAAGCAGATCAGCGACGCGAGCTTCCACGACGACGTTATCAATTCCGACAAGCCGGTGCTTGTCGACTTCTGGGCCGAATGGTGCGGGCCCTGCAAGATGATCGGCCCGAGCCTGGAGGAGATTAGCGACGAGCTGGGCGAGCAGGTGACGATCGCCAAGCTGAACATCGACGACAATCCCGACGCCCCCGGCCGCTATGGCGTCCGCGGCATCCCGACGATGATCCTGTTCAAGGGCGGCGCGCCGGCCGCGACCAAGGTGGGTGCCGAGCCCAAAGGGCGGATCAAGGCTTGGCTGGAAGGTGAATTGGCCTGACGCGATCGTAGGATCGGGAGGGCTGCGCCATCGCTGGCACTGCCCGTGATTAACCGGCCTTTAGCTTAATCTAAGGTAAGTCGGCTTCCGAAAGGGAGCCGCTTGCCAAAACAGCTCACATCCTTCTTGCGTATCCTGGGTCTGGGGCATGGCGGCGATGCGCTGCCCGGGCCCTTGATCAACGCCCAGATACGTGCGGCGCGTTCGGGGTATCCGGCGAACTTCGTCGCGACGGTCATCGCCGGCATAACCATCGTGTGGGCCGCGCCGCGTGTCTGGAGCGTCATGGCGTCGGCGGCGGTGCTCTTGGTCATCGCGCTTCTGTCGTTGGCGCAGTGGAACGTTGAGCGGAAGACAGGCTGGGAGGCCGCCGATCCGCGCGCGGCCATTTGGTCGTACGCCCGCCTGTCGTTCATCACGTCGGTCGCCTGGGGCGTATTGATGGCGATGCTGATGGCCGTGTCGGGCCCGGACGAGCAGGTGCTGATCTCGTGCGTATTCGTCGGCGTCATGTCGGTCGGTGTGCTCAGTGCCGCGGCCGTTCCGCTGGCGAGCCTCGCATTCCTGTCCGGGTCGCTCGTCAGTGCGGGCCTGACGATCGCAATTGCCGGCCTGCCGCTGTCTGTGGTCATGGTGCTGGCGGTGTTCCTGTTCATGCTGGCCCGTTCGACGCTGGCGCAGGCGCGACTGTTCGTCGACAATTATCAGGCTGCGACCGATTTGACCGAAGCGGCCAGTGCCAAGGCGCGGGCGGAGGACTTCGCCCGTGCCGAACGCGAGCGCGCCGTGCTGGCGGAGGCAAGGACCGAGCAACTGAAGCGGGAACAGGTCATCAACGGGCGGCAGGCCGAGATGACAGTGCTGGCGGCCCGCTTCGAACGCAGTGTCGGTCATGCTCTGACGTCGTTGCGATCCGCCGCACACGAGGCGCGCGGCGCGGCCGATACGCTGGTCGGGATCGGTGACCGCCAGACGGCGGAAGCCGGCGTCATCGCGCAGTCGACCCGCAAGACCGACGAAGCCGCCAACACCATGCGCATGACGGCGGAGGCGCTGGCGAACGCGCATGCGACGATCGCCCGTCGCGTCACCGACCAGGCATCGCTGACCGGCGTAGCCGCATCCAATTCGCGCGATGGTGAGCGGGTCATCGGCGAACTCGTCGATACCGCGCAGGAAATCGGGGCGATCGTGGCGACGATCGCGCAGATCGCCGGTCAGACCAACCTGCTCGCGCTCAATGCCACGATCGAGGCGGCGCGCGCCGGGGAGGCCGGGCGCGGCTTCGCCGTCGTCGCGACCGAAGTGAAGACGCTCGCCACCCAGACCCAGCGCGCAACCGCCGATATCGAAGGGCAGAT
>DASTEN010000447.1:0-4062 GCA_035709645.1 Sphingomonas sp. | reverse complement strand
CCGACTGTCGACGACCGCATGGGGCACGCGCGAGGTCGGGTCGCGCGATCCTGCAAACGGCCTTGAAGACGCGGGAATGACCCGGTGGAACTATTGGGACGGTCAGGTCCTTCGCGGCCGGGACGGCAAGTACCGCCTGTTTGCCAGCCGCTGGGACCAGGCGTTGGGTCACAAGGCGTGGGGCGGATCGAAGGCGGTGCTTGCGGTCAGCGATTCCCTGCTCGGGCCTTACCGCGATCGCGGCTTGATCTGGCCGGACGACGAATCAGGCCTTGGCCACAACGTCACCGCGCTGCGGTTGCCGGACGGCCGTTATGCCGTGGTCGTCAGCGAAACGCGCGACGGCACGGTTTTCGTGTCGAAGTCGATCGACGGACCGTTTCGCAAGCTCGGCACAATCGCGATCGATCAATCCCGCTATCCGCTGCTCAAGACGCCCGGCGACCGCGTGAGCACCCCCGGAACGCTGCCCCGGCGCCTGTCCAACGCCAGCGTGATGCTACGCCCGGACGGTGCCTTCCAGATCATTCCGCGCTCCGGACAGGTGCTGATCAGCCGGACGGGCATCCTGGGCCCGTATCGGGTCATGGGCGACAGCGTGTATTTCGGCTTGTCCGGGATCCCGCAGCGCGACATGCGCGCTTATGAAGATCCGGTCGTCTGGTACAGCGGCGGTTGGTACCACATCATCGTCAACCACTGGCGCGAGCGTCGAGCCTATCATCTGCTGTCGCGCGACGGCATCACCGGCTGGCGTTTCCAGGGGCTGGCGTACGACCCCGGCGCGGCGTTCGTCCGCTACGCGGACGGCACGTCGAACCGTTGGAACAAGCTCGAACGTCCCGGGGTCGTGATCGAAGGCGGCCATGTGACGGCGATGACGTTCGCCGTGACGGACACCCCGAAGGAATCGCAGTTGGGAAGCAATGGACACGGCAGCAAGGTCATCGTCGTCCCCTTCGACGGCGCCGCGATGGATCGCGATCTCGCGCACGTCGACGCCCCCGGGCGCCGCAACGAGATCGGTCGGAAACCGCTCTAGGCGAGCGCCGGCCGCAAGCGAACGGCCTCTGTCGCCGTCAGACGATCGCCGGACGTCGGGGGCGCAGCAGGTCAGGATTGTACTCGATCGTCGTTCGTAACCGACGTTTCGTAGCGGCGCTGGATGTCATCGACGATGTCCCGCAGCGAGATGACGGCCAACGCCCGCTCCATCGCTTCGCGCGCATGCTTGAGCGGGGTGGCGACGCTGTCGAAGATGTAATGGCTGACGCTGTGCCGATCGTCGGCGGCAGACGAGTGGAAAGTGAAGATCTCCCGCTCCTCGACGGCCAGATAAGCATCGAGCAACGTGATCTCGCTGACGGGTCGCGCGAGCAGTGCGCCGCCGCCGTTCCCCCGCTGCGACGTCGTCAGGCCGGCCGACGCCAGGCGTGACAGCAGGGCCCGTATGACCGCCGGGTTCGTACCGACATCGGCGGCGATCGATTCGGACGAGGTCGGCTCACCCGCGTTCCGCGCGATCATCGCCAGCGTGTGCAGAGAAACGACAAAACGGGTACTTGTCGGCATTGATCTGCCTTTACGATTAATGTTGCCTTCATACTTACATAACATAAGTCAATAACAAGCCGGGTTCCGAAGCCCGGATTGCCAACAACCGAAGCCCTTCCACCGACGACCCCCGGGTCGCCGGACGAGAAAGTGCGCGCCGTAAATTCTTCGAAAGAAAGATGACCATGTCGAAATGCTCCCTGTCAGTCAACGACGTTGCCGGGATGCAAGGCATCGCTGCCCTGGCCGATCGCTTGCGGTCTGCCCTCACGCCGGGATCGCATGTCGAACTGGATCTGTCCGCGACCGCGGACGCCCATGTCAGCCTGCTTCAGCTCATCCTCGCCGCCCGATCTCACGCCTCCCGGGTCGGGGCGGACTTTCGACTGTCCACGCCTGCCCCGGCGCCGATGATCCGCACGCTGGAGCGCGCAGGCCTGGTCCCCCGAACCCCTCACGACACCGCCTTCTGGCTTCACGGAGACACCGCACAATGACCGCCACCATCCTGACCGTCGACGACAGTGCCAGCCTGCGCATGGCGATCCGCATCGCGCTGACCGGCGCGGGCTATGCCGTCACCGAGGCGGGCGACGGCGTCGAGGGACTGGCAAAGGCCGGCGCCCAGAAATTCGATCTGATCGTCACCGATCTCAACATGCCGAACATGGACGGGCTGACGATGATCCGCGAGTTGCGCAGGCAACCCGCGCAGGCCGGTGTGCCGATCATCTTCCTGACGACGGAATCGGATGCCGACATGAAGGCGCAGGCCAAGGCGGCGGGTGCCACCGGCTGGCTGGTGAAGCCGTTCGTTCCGGACCAGCTCGTCAAGGTCGCCCGCAAGGTCCTCGGTCGATGAGCGGCGAAGATCCCACGGCCGCCTTCCGCATCGAGGCCGCCGAACTGCTCGACCAGGTCGAACAGGGGCTGCTGGATCTTGGCCACCGACTGGGTGACATGGATCTGGTGAATGCCGTCTTTCGCGGGCTGCACACGCTGAAGGGCTCGGGCGCGATGTTCGGCTTCGACGCGCTCGCCGGCTTCACCCACCATTGCGAGAGCGCGTTCGACCGGGTCCGCAAGGGCGAAGTGCCGGCGACCGCCGAACTGGTCACGGTCATCCTGTCCGCAGGCG
This sequence comes from Sphingomonas sp., assembly GCA_035709645.1. Lineage (GTDB taxonomy): Bacteria > Pseudomonadota > Alphaproteobacteria > Sphingomonadales > Sphingomonadaceae > Sphingomonas. The sequence continues at coordinate 1,370 of DASTEN010000447.1, read as the reverse complement.
ATCATATGCGCGCGCTGGTCGACGGAGATGCGCCCCGGTCCGATGGGGACGCGATCCTGGCGCGCTTGAGCGTCGCGGTCGATCTGGCGCGGGGCGGGGCGACGCCTGCGGTGCCGGCCGCGCCGCGGGGCTGGCGCCTGTCGTTCCGGCTGCCGGTCGACGCGATGGCGAACGGCACCGATCCGCTGATGCTGCTGGACGAATTGCGGGCGCTGGGGACGTGCGACATCGTCGCCGATACCGATGCGCTGCCGCCGTTGTCAGAACTGGTGCCGACCGAATGCCACATCGGCTGGCATGTCACGCTGACCGGCGACGTTTCGCGCGACGACATCGAGGACGTCTTCATCTTCGTGATGGACGACATGACCCTCTCGATCGATCCGCTGGTCACCGACGCGGACGATGCCGCCGCCGCCGCCGGCGATGCGCCGACCGGCGACGACGTGCCTGCGATCGATCCGGTCGCCGACGCGGTGGCGGTGCCGTCGGCCGATCCGACACCCGGCCGTGCTTCGGTCCGCGCCGGCGACGAAAGCGTGAGGGTCCCGGCCGAGCGTCTGGACGCTCTCATGGACCGGGTCGGCGAACTGGTGATCGCCCAGAGCCGCCTGTCCCAGCTCGCCCATCAGGACGGCGGCGTCGCGCTGCGGTCCGTGTCGGAAGAAATCGAGCGGCTGGCTGCCGAGTTGCGCGATACCATGATGGTCTTGCGGATGGTGCCGGTCGCCAGCCTGTTCGGCCGCTTCCGGCGGCTGATCCACGATCTGGCACGCGATACCGGCAAGGCGATCGAGCTGGTGACGGATGGCGAAGCGACCGAGGTCGACAAGACCGTGATCGAGCGGCTGTTCGATCCGCTGGTCCATATCATCCGCAACAGTTGCGACCACGGGCTGGAACCGGCCGCCGATCGTATCGCGGCGGGCAAGCCGGATCACGGCACGGTACGGCTGTCGGCGCATCAGGCCGGCGGCGAGGTCATCATCACCATCCGCGACGACGGCCGGGGCATCGACCGTGCCCGCGTCCGGGCAAAGGCGGAAGCGAGCGGGCTGATCCAGCCGGGCCAGGTCCTGGCCGATGGCGAACTGCTCCAGCTGATCTTCGCCCCCGGTTTCTCGACCGCGGCGCAAGTGACGAGCCTGTCCGGCCGGGGCGTCGGGATGGACGTCGTGAAGCGCACGATCGAATCGCTGCGCGGCACGATCGACGTCGCCAGCGTCGATGGCGAAGGATCGACCATCAGCCTGCGCATCCCGCTGACGCTGGCGATCATCGAGGGGCTGCTGGTCCGGGTCGGCGAAGGGCATTACGTACTGCCGCTCGGCGCGGTCGAGGAATGCCTGGAACTGTCGCTTGAGGAAGAC
>DASTEN010000446.1:0-7098 GCA_035709645.1 Sphingomonas sp. | reverse complement strand
CTCGCGCACGATGTAGAGCGGGCGGCCCTTGGTCTCGATCAGGATGCGGCCGACATATTCGCCCAGCACGCCGAGCGACAGGAGCTGCACGCCGCCCAGGAACGTCACCGCGACGAACAGCGACGGATAGCCCGCGACGCTCGACCCGAAGATCATCGTCTTGAGCACGACGACCGCGGCATAAGCGAGTGCGGCGAGGGCGACCAGCCCGCCGACATAGCTCCAGACGCGCAGCGGCATCGTCGACGACGACGTGATGCCGTCGAGTGCCAGCGTCCAGAGCCGCCAATAGTTGAATTTCGTCGCGCCGTGCGTGCGTTCGGCGCGGTCGTACTCGACGGTCGCCTGACGAAAGCCGCCCCAGGCGAACAGCCCCTTCATGAATCGGTTGCGCTCCGGCATCGCGCGGATCACGTCGACAACCCGCGCATCCAGCAGGCGGAAATCGCCGGCGTGCGCCGGAATCTTGTCACGCGACAGCCGATTGTGCGCGCGGTAGAACAGGTCGGCGGTCCCGCGCTTCAGCCAATGGTCGGTGCGGCGAGACCGGCGGATGCCCAGCACGACTTCGTTCCCCGCGCGCCAGGCATCGAGCATCGCATCGAGCACTTCGGGCGGATCCTGCAGATCGACGTCGATCGGCACGACCGCGCGGCCCGTGACATGGTCGAGCCCCGCCGACAATGCGGCTTCCTTGCCGAAATTGCGCGACAGCGACAGGCAGCGGATCGTCGGGTGCCGATGACGCGCGGCGAGGATCGCGGGCAATGTCGCATCGGTGCTGCCATCGTCGACGAACAGGATTTCCCACCCCTCGCCCAGCGTCAGCGCGTCCAGGATGGGCACGACGCGGGCGACGAACGGCGCGATCGCCGCTTCCTCGTCCTTCACCGGTACGATCAGCGACAGCAGCGGACGCGCGGTCGGCCATGGCGCCGCACGGGCGGCGGCGAAAACCTGACGATCCGGTTCGATGTACGCCATGCGCCTGTTCGCCTTTCCCGATCCGGGGTAGGCGAGGTGTGGTTAACGAAGTGTCAACGCCAGCGTCGCGACCGTACCGCGCGCAACCACGATCGGCCCTGGCGCGTTGCCGGCAAGACTTCATCACAGGGACCTGTCCATGCGCCTCACCGCCCTTCTGCTTGCATCGACCCTTATCGCCTGCACCGAGGCGACCCCCGGCAATGCGCAGGACGCCGCGGCACCCGCTGCGGCCACGGCCCAGGCGGGCCTGCCCTTCACGGTGACCGAAGTCGCCGACCTGGCCGCGCCCTGGGCCATGGCCTTTCTGCTCGACGGCCGGATGCTGGTGACAGAGAAGGCAGGCGAGATGCTGCTGCTGTCGGCGGATGGCAAGCAGCGGCGGACGGTCGCGACGATCCCTGTCGACACTGCCGGGCAGGGCGGTCTGATGGACGTGGTTCTGGCCCCCGGCTTCGCGCAGAACCGCCAGGTCTACTTCAGCTATTCGACCGCCGGCACCGGCGGCAAGGGCGTCGTGCTCGCCCGCGGCGTCCTGGACCTTCAGCCCGGTGGCGAACGCCTGCGCCAGATCGAGGAGCTGTTTCGCGCGACGCCGTTCGTGGATGGAAACGGCCATTATTCCGGCCGCATCGCCTTTGCGCCCGATGGACGCCATCTCTTCTTCACCAACGGCGAACGGCAGAAGTTCACCCCCGCCCAGGACCCGAAGGCGACGCTCGGCAAGGTGCTGCGCCTGACGCTCGACGGCAAGCCGGCGGGCGATCCCGGCCTGACCGCCAAGGGTTTCCACCCCGCGGTCTGGTCCTATGGCCACCGCAACCTGCTTGGCATCGCGTTCGACCGCGCCGGCAATCTGTGGGAGCAGGAGATGGGGCCGGAGGGCGGGGACGAGGTCAATCTGATCCTGCCCGGCCGCAACTATGGCTATCCCAAGGTGTCGAACGGTCGCAACTATGGTGCGGCGACCGACGATATCCCCGATCACGCACCAGGCGACGGGTTCGAGGCGCCCAAGGTGTGGTGGAACCCGGTGATCTCGCCGGGCGGACTGATGGTCTACACCGGCCGGATGTTCCCCCAGTGGCAGGGCGACCTCTTCATCGGCGGCCTGTCGTCGAAGGCGCTGATCCGCGTCGACGTGAACGGCACGGGCGCGGCGAAGGGCGACCAGTGGCCGATGGGCACCCGCATCCGCGACGTCGATCAGGGCCCCGACGGCGCCATCTGGGTGCTGGAGGATGGCGGCCGCGGGTCGAATGGCAAGGTGCTCAAGCTGACGAAGCGGTGAGGTTCGAAGGGGCGTTCAAGCCCCCCCCGGGGGCGTTCCCACGAAGGTGGGAGCGCAGGGCCATTAGCGACGTCCTCGGGTGTAGTGTTTGAACCCTGCGTTCCCTCCGGCGCGGGAGTATCGGTGGGTGCGGGACGTCCCGAAACCGTTCGTGCCGAGCGTGTCGAAGCACCGTTCCTTTCGCATCAGGCGATGCACCGGCAGTGAGAAGATCGAGCGGGGCTGGCCGCGGCGAAGCCGCGTCGTCGGTCGGGGACTGTGTCCCCGCCGGCCGGGGTCGGAGCTTTTCGCGGAATAGCTCCGCTATTCCGCTGCCCGGCCCTTGAACCCCTGCGCCACCACATACCATTCGCTCGACCCCTTGCGGCTGGCGGGCGGCTTGGCGTGCTTCACGCTCGTGAAGTTGCGCTTCATTTCGGCGACCAGCGCCGAATCGGCGCCGCCGGCAAAGACCTTGCCGACGAAGGTGCCGCCCTTTTCCAGCACGTCGACGGCAAAGGCGACCGCGGTTTCGACCAGCGCCATCGTGCGCAGCGCGTCGGTCTGCGGGTGGCCGACGGTGTTCGCCGCCATGTCCGAAATGACCAGGTCGGGCGAGCCGCCCAGTGCCTCGATCAGCAGGTCGGGCGCCTGATCGTCCATGAAGTCCATCTGGAAGATGGTGACCCCCTCGATCGGGTCGACCGGCAACAGGTCGATGCCGACCACCGCCGCCTTGGGGCAGGTCTTGCGCACCACCTGCGCCCAGCCGCCCGGCGCGATCCCCAGGTCGACGACGCGCTTCGACCCGCGCAGGATGGTGAAGCGTTCGTCGAGCTCGGTCAGCTTGTACGCCGCGCGGCTGCGATAGCCCTCCGCCTTCGCACGCTTGACGTACGGGTCGTTCAACTGCCGCTCCAGCCAGCGCGTCGATTGCGCCGTCCGGCCGCGGGATGTCTTGACGCGGGTCCGCCCGCCGCTGCCGCCGCGGCTCACTGGCGGTTGCCCATCAGGCGGCGCAGGATGCCTTCGCGGATGCCGCGGTCGGCGATGCCGAGCTGTTCGGCGGGCCAGATGTCCAGAATTTCCTCCAGGATTGCGCAGCCGGCGACGACCAGGTCGGCGCGTTCGGGGCCGATGCACGGCACCTTGGCGCGGCCGGCGACGTCCAGGCTGGCGATGCGCCGGCTGACGTCGCGCATGGCGCCCGCCGGCATGATGAGTCCGTCGACCGCGGAGCGATCGTAGCTGTCGAGCCCCAGGTGCACGCTGGCGAGCGTCGTCACCGTGCCCGACGTGCCGAGCAGCCGCCGGCGGGCGATATCGCGCGGCAGGCGCGCGGCGAACGGCGCAAAGCTTGCCCGCACCAGCGCGCGCATGGCGGCATAGCCGTCCTTCGCCGCGCTTTCGGTCAGCGACACCACGCCCCACGGCGCGCTGTGCCAGTCGAGCACCTTGGGCACCGCGCTCAGCGTGTCGACCAGCACCAGTTCGGTCGATCCGCCGCCGATGTCGAACACCAGCGCCGCACCTTCGCCCGGCTCGATCAGCGCGTGGCAGCCGAGCACCGCCAGCCGCGCCTCTTCCTCTGCCGAGATGATGTCGAGCATGATCCCCGTTTCGCGGTAGGCACGCTGGATGAAGTCGGGGCCGTTCGTCGCGCGGCGGCATGCCTCGGTCGCGACCGAGCGGGCCAGCGCCACGTCGCGGCGCTTCAGCTTGTCGGCGCAGACCCTGAGTGCGGCGATCGTCCGCTCGATCGCCTCGTCGCTCAGCCGCCCCGTCGCCGCCAGTCCTTCGCCCAGGCGGACGATGCGGCTGAAGGCGTCGACGACCGCGAAGCCCGCACCTTGCGGACGGGCGATCAGCAGCCGGCAATTGTTGGTGCCCAGATCGAGCGCGGCATAATGGCGCGCCTGCGGCCAGCGGCCATGCGCTGGCGATCGGGGGGCCGGACGGGGCGCGTGGGCGCGCGGCCCGTATGGCCCTCGGGCGGAAACATCCCCCACGGCCGTGACTTTCTTTTTTATCTTCTCGTCCGTCACGGCCGCGAACCGGCCGCTCGGTGCTTGGATGCGAAGGTAACGGTTCATCGCACCGACGACAAGGGATGTCGGCATAGGTGGTTGACAGCATCGCCACGTTGCGATTAGACGCCCGCCTCCCACGGGATCGTTGCCCGATCCTCTAATGGTAAGAGAGCGGACTCTGACTCCGTCAATCAAGGTTCGAGTCCTTGTCGGGCATCCACTTCCATGACGGTCCAACTTAAAGTTGCACCGTGCACCAAACTTATTCGGTCACTCCGAGTTGTAGCAGGCGGACAGTGTGTTGGAGGCGTAGAGAACGCCCCCAGTCGCAGGAGCGAATGAGGGCGCTGCTAGCCGATCTGAAGCCGGGATCGCTTCCGTTCTTTTAAGGTTTCTCCGCCGCCAAATCGAATCGGTCGCCTTAGCGGAGGTGGTCGGGCGTCAAGCCCACGGCATCCGGTAGGGCACGAAATTCGTACCCGTGATCACCACCACGCCGTCGGATTTCGATAGAGAGTCCGCGATGTCGATGATCTTCCAATTTCTGTCGCGAAGAAGATGGTGATCTAAGATCTCGTCGACAAACTTTCCTTTACATGCGGCCCGCATCGTGAGCGGCAGGTCCATGCCCGGTTCGATGTTCAGCGTGCCCAATTCCGATGCGAACCGCATCGTCCCGAGCTGACCGGTCACTTCCAGCGAATGGCGAAAGACGTCGATGCGGAACCAGCTTCCCCTCGCGATATTGAACAGGGGACCCCGGTCGTGACAGCAGAACGGACATCGCGTCATCGTACCAGTCGCGAAGGCGAACGAGCGGCGGGCCGACCGGCATCCGCAAGGTTGCCCCGCGACGAACGTTCCGATGCGAGGATACCGTGGCCAACCGGCCGGCGGTTCGATTTCCCAGACCGCCTCGTCTAGGGTCGTGCCATTCAGCGAAAGGAGCGGCGCGAGTAGGGGCGGGAACGCGCATCACTAAGAGCTCACGACGTCGTTTCTCGTACGTCGCCTCCATATTGCCGACAGATCGATCGCGAGCTCCCGCCCGCCGCTCTCGTCCGCCCCGACCCGCCTGAGCATCGCTACGAAGGCCTCGGGGTCCGGCTGACCCAGCGCCAGACGGTAGTAGAGCAGGTCCTCCAGCATCCGCTCTCGGCGGGCGGCCCGTTGACTGAACCTCCAGTCGAAGCTGACGCTTGTCGGACGTCCGTTCGCGGGGAGCCACCATCGCTCCAGACCGGTCCTATCGTCCTTGACCGGCTTCGCCAGCGAGATGAGCTCGCAGAACGGACTCGACGCGCGGGGTGCCGCGAGCGACTGCGATCCGTGCGCCTGCGCCAGCGAACGGCGGACGGCCAGGCTGCCGTATCGCGCGATGCGACCCTCGCGCTGCTCGAAGTCCACCGGGTCAACCACAGGCGCCTTCTTGTCGGCCGGCAGCGTGACCAGCTGGTGCAGCCAATGCGGCAGCGAATCGATCAGGTGGGTGACGTGATCGTCGCCGGTCATGCTCTGACCGGTCGGGCTCGAGATGCGGCTCTGAGCCAGCTGCTCCAGGTTGCCGGCGCCACCTTCGCGCGCGAGACGCTTGCCGAGGCGCGCGGATTTCCGCCTGAGCGTCAGGTATTGCTCGTTCGCAATGCCGACGAGCAAACGTGTACCGCTTTCCCGTGTGAAGGGCTCAGACAGCTTCGCCGGCAGCAGCGGCCGCAGCTTCGCGATGGAGTTGCCGAAGTAGATCGCGGCCAGCATCAACTCGTAGTCGCGAGCGGTTGGAGCGGCGAGCGCCGCGGCCCCGCTCACCCAGGCCTTCATGTCGAAGGCTGCCGAGGTCGGATGCGTTAACTTGCGCCGTTTGACCAAGTCACGGAACAGTTCGGAATCTGAAACGGCGGAGGTGATGGTCATCGGCTATCGTTCGGAGTGGCTCTGGGACGAGATAGATAGGACGTGCCATGCCCAACGACAGGGTGATGGGCGGAATGGCTGCACGTTTCACACGCAGCTCGGCAATTATCGATCCGCCCTTTCCGATGGCTGATACGTCGTCAGATGATCGCGGTGCTCACGCCGCCTGCCTGCGGATGACTTCCTGAGCGCGCTGGCACACCGCTACTATGGCGACGCCGAACTATGGCCCGAGATCGCGACGGCGAACGAGGACGCGGTGGAGGATCCGGACGAGATCTTCCCCGGCCAAAAGATTCGCATCCCGCGATTGCCCGCCGACGGCCTCACATCAGCAAGCGGGTCGACTGACCGGCCGCCGACATCCTGACCGGCGGGTCGTCACGCCTTCACCACCGGCACTTCGGCAATCCTCGTCGTCCAAGCGGGGGATTTGTTCTCCCCGCGCATCCGCCACTCCCGCTTGAACCCCTGCGCGCCGGGCACCGCGGTGAACCGACCGAACCTGCCGTTCACCTCGTCGAGCGCTGTCATGAGCCGGGCACGACGATAGACATCGCCTTCGAACAGCGTGCGCGGACGCAGCTGGGCGGCGACGAGGTCGTCCAGCATGATGCCGGCCTTCGTATAGGCGAAGCCGTCGCGCCACGCGGCCTCGACGCCACGCCGGGCGGCCGCGAGCAGCTCGAGTGAGTCGTCGGTCATCGGATGGAGCGACAGGCGGCGGGTACCGTGGTGCTGCGGACGGTCGCGCTTGTGCGTGTTGGTATGCGGCCGTGGCGATGCCCCACGTCGTCGCCCTGTCGCCTCCTGAGGAATAACGGGAGCGGCCCCGTGCTCCGCCTCGTCACCACCCCACACGCCGGTGACGAGCCACATCTCGTAGTAGAAGAGCCATTCGGC
>DASTEN010000445.1:0-3371 GCA_035709645.1 Sphingomonas sp. | reverse complement strand
TTCCAGCTTCTGCACGGTCGCCGCCTGCACGGGGGCTGCGACCCACTGCCCGCCCTGGTTGATCTGTCGCAGTGCTGCGACGCGGACCGCGTCGGCGCGCAGGTCCTGGTCCAGGATCGACACGGTGACCTTCATCCGCTCGGTCGGGGTGTTCGGGTTCGTGTACCAGTCGGTCACGATGACGCCGCCGTTCGAATCGGTTTGCAGCAGCGGCATGAAGCTGAGCGTGTCGAGGCTGGCGCGCCACAGATAGCTGTTCACGCCGATCGTCGTGACCTTCGACGCGGCCAGATCGGCTTTCGGCCGGTCGCCGCCCCGGCCGCAACCGGCAAGCGCGATCAGGGTCAGGCTCACGAGGGCGATACGCGAACGCGAAATCATGGGGCAGTCCTCAATGGGTACGACAAAGGCGTCTGGCGACACGCCTCTATAGACCTACCGCGCCACGCCGCAAGCAGGCGGCAATCTGTGGATATAGGGCAACACTCAGACATAAAAGAACATCGACAGTGGAACATCGATGCCGTTGCATGGTAGCGCACGCATCAGGAGTGGAATCACATGATCGCGTGGCGCGTCATTGCAGGGACCGGGCTGGTTGCAGCATGTGCTGCGGCCGTTGCCATCGCGCCTGCAATCGGCGCCGAGGACGCGCGGTCGGCCGCCCCGCGTGCCCTGCCGTCGGTCGAGGGACTGGGCTCGTTCACGCCGGCCTCGGGTGATCCGCGACTCGCCGCCGCGCTGGCGCGGGCCGGGGTGTCGGGCAACGGTTTCCGCTTTACCCCATCGAGTGCCGGGCGACCCGGATCGCGGGCCGTGACCGTCGCGGTCCAGGCCCGGTCGAGCCGCGCCGTGGCCGCAATCGGCGCCGATCGCGTCGTCCCCAATCCATCGTCGGCCACCGCCGCGCCGATCGCCTACAACCTGGGGGTCGCGGTCGGTTGGAAGCGCTTTGCGATTTCGGGCGATCTCGCCAAGATCGACCTCGCCGGGCAGCCGGGCAGCCGCCAGGTCACCGACCTGGGTCTCAGCTACACCGGCAAATCGTTTTCGGGCCGCGTGAAGGCGGAGGCGGCCAAGCCCGCCTCCGACCAGCCCCGTCTGGTCGCGGACGCGCCCAGCTACGCGCTCGACGTCGGCGGCGCCTATTCGATCGCACGCAATCTCGATCTGACCGCGGGCGTCCGCTACAAGACCGAACGCGACCGTTTGCCGCAGCTGGCGGACCAGCGTCGCGACAGCCAGTCGGTCTACGTGGGCACGGCGTTCCGGTTCTAAGGTTCGCGGAAATCAGCGGACGCTAATTTCCGCCTCGACGCGAACCACGGCCGGCCTCGCAAAGCGATGACCGATGGCGCGAATGCACGTCGCGCCGCGCCTCCAAAAGCTCGCAATACCAGCCGCCGATCCACCCGCGCAGGCGAAACCCCTGCGATTCTTCTCGCGTTGCCAGAAGCTGTCCGTGTTCTCGCGCAGGCAGAAACCCAGGATCAGGCGATACAACGGGTGACATCACTCGTCGCGCTGAGCACCCGCCTGCGCGGAAGCACAAGCCGCAATTTCGCAGAGGCCTCGCGTAGGCGGGAACCTGGAATCACTGGCGACGCGGCATGCCGCTCTGCGCTCCAGCCGGCGCAGGGGCACGGACAGTCTTCGACCAGGCATCGATCCCGGCCCAGCCATAAACGCCGACCGCGGCCACCCGCCGGGCACGCCGCGCGTCCATCCCGCCGAGCGCGATCACCGGCACGCGAACCCCGCGCACCAGCAACCCGAACCGCACGACGCCCAGCCCCCGCGCGCCGACATGTGACCGCGTCGCGAAGACGGGCGATACGAAGACGGCATCCGCCCCGATCCGCATGGCAGAGACAATTTCAGCCTTGTCGTGCGCCGCTTGCGTCCGCAGCCCGTGGCGCGCCCGCGCGTTGTGAACGCCACCGCTGCCGACCAGACCGCCCGCGCCCAGCACGATCAGCCCCCGTCGCCGTGCGATGCGTTCGACCCGTTCCAGGATCGCGCGCCGTTCCGCCATCGGCGACCCATAGTGTCGCACAATCACGCCGGCTCCGCGCGGCAGTCGCCCCAGGGCCTCCCACAGCGCGTCACCCATCCGATCGTCGGTCATCAGCCACACGCGGGGCAGGGGGTGGCGGCGGCGCATCGTGGCTTCTATAGCGCGCGGCATGCCGAACGACGATCCCGCGAGCCGACTGGCCGCGATCCACGCGACCATCGCCCATGGCTGCAAGCTTGCCGAGCGCGATCCCGCCGCCGTCACGCTGATCGCGGTGTCCAAGATGCACGACGCGGCTGCTATCCGCCCGCTGATCGCCGCGGGGCAGCGGGTCTTCGGCGAAAACCGCGTACAGGAGGCCGCCGACAAATGGCCGGCCTTGCGCGAGCAGACACCCGACATCGCGCTGCATCTGGTCGGCCAGCTCCAGTCGAACAAGGCCGCCGACGCGGTCGCGCTGTTCGATGCGATCCATTCGGTCGATCGTCCGTCGCTGGTCGCGGCCTTGGCGCGGGCGATGGAGACGCAGGACCGACGGCTTCCGTGCTTCCTCCAGGTCAACATCGGCGACGAATCTCAGAAGGGCGGATGTGCCGTCGCCGATCTGCCCGCGCTGATCGCGCAGGCGCGCGCGGCAGATCTGCCGGTCGTCGGTCTGATGTGCGTGCCGCCCGGCGACCTGGAACCCGCACCCTATTTCGCGCTGCTCGCAAAGATCGCGCGGGACGAAGGGCTGGACGGCCTCAGCATGGGCATGAGCGGCGACCTGGAAACCGCCGTCCGCATCGGCGCGACCCACGTCCGCGTCGGTACCGCGCTGTTCGGGACGCGGACATGATGCCGATCCCGGTTCGCTTCGGTGCGCTGCTGTTCGATTTCGACGGCGTGCTGGTGGAAACCGAATATGCCGGCAACAAACATATCGCCGATTATCTGACCGGCAACGGGTATCCGACGACCGCACAGGATTCGATGGACCAGTTCATGGGTCTGTCGGGGGATGCGTTCGTTGCGGCGATTGAACGCTGGATCGGCCGCAGGCTGCCGGACGATTTCGCCGCGGCACGCGGGGCGGAAAACGCACGCGCGATCCGGGACGGCGTCGATACGGTGGCGGGCGCGATCGCCTTCGTCCGCGCGCTGCCGGCGGACCTGCCCCGCGCGATCGTGTCGTCGAGTTCGACCGAATGGATCCGCGCGCACCTGAACCATATCGGCCTGGCCGACGCGTTCGGCGCGCACATCTATTCGGGCAAGGAACATGTCGCGCGTGGCAAGCCTTCGCCCGATCTGTACCTCCACGCTGCCGACCGGCTCGGCGTGCCGATCACCGATTGCGCGATCCTGGAGGACT